>JBCCIA010000024.1:0-25654 GCA_039028475.1 Spirochaetota bacterium
GAAAATAGATGTCTTAGCCCAAAAAAAAGTCATATTTTAGCTGTTACCTCTAAAATATGACTTACTTGGCAATTGGATCAGGGTTCCTTTTACGGCATCAGCGATCTCGAGAATCAACAGAGTAGAAACGGCGAATCAAGAATATAAAGAAAGAATACGTAACAGTATGAGATAACTCTAAAAAAGAAACCCCAAAACCAAGAGGTTTATTGAATTGTGCAGTCTCGTTCACCCAACTTACACTTCCCTTACCACGAAAAGTTATGCCAAATAGTACAAATTGGAAAGTGACTTTGTCTTCTAACTTTGGAAAACTCTGTGAAGAAAAGAAGAACCCACCCTCCGAAATATTGGTAATCATACCGGAAAACTCCTTACCATCCAAATCCACCTTCGCCGGTAAATCCTTCGCAAACCTAGGCAATAGTTTGCTCTCTAAATAACTCTTCAGTTTTTTCTTTAATGGGTCCCTAAGCCCTACATAGTTAAAATGCAGACCTACTTGTCCAGCGCCATTGCGCACTACGTTGGCTTCCACTTCCCATTTAGAATCAAGGTCAAGGGTAACGACACGTTTTTTTACATGATCGATACCCTCTTCTATTTTGGCAAGACAGCCAGAAGGGCTGATATCAATGGTGGTCAGAGCCAATGAGCCATCACCCTGTTGTATAGTACCGGTTATGGGGATTTCTACACGCCATTTCTTACGAAAACTCCTAGGAACTAGGGTCAGATAAGGAGTAGAGATATCTTTACTAAGAAAATACTGAAAGGCCGTAAAATACAATAGTGTGATAAAAAAATTCCAAATCATTTTTTCACCAAACCCAGAGATGAAAAGCATGGAAATGGCGTGCACGGTGAGAAAAGACATAAAAAATAAGAATAGAAAATACGCCCATCTCCTTACCATCAGCAAACCAAAGCCAATGACAACAGCCATACCATTTAAAATTATCTTATAATAACGAAAAGGAAACTCTAAAATACGGGAGCCTTTGGTGAATGGGTAGTTTTTATTAACTCTTTCTTTGCTTATCACAAAACTGTGTAATATTTTTTGCCTTCCTTTTACATCTGTTAGAGAATAATCCTTGGATGTGGAATTGAAAGCCGTCATTACATAACTAATTATAGGAATCATAATAAATACAAGCCCTAAAACCAAAAGTCTATTGGGAAGATTTGCAAACGACACTGGAAATAAATAATTTACCAGTCTTTTTAAAAAATTGCTATTGGACATATTCACCTCTCAATTTAAAGATTCTTGCTACTCGCAAGAATTGTCAATCATTTGCAGGATTTTTCTTAGGAATCCCGGTAAGTTCTAGAGTTTGCTCTATCTTCTGCCAAATCACATCAGCTTCCGAAGCTTTGTCCTGTGGGTAGGTAAGAAAGATAGCCAAACCGTATTGTTTTTTATGCAGATACATTTCTTTTGTATAAAATAACTGTTTTTCGCCGGCTGGATCTATTTGTTGGAAAGACAGTAGATAACTTTGTCGAGCGAGCCGCTTCTCGGTATAGTACATTCTTTTGTATGCGGGAGTAATTCCGCGTTTTCTTTCCCAATAGCTTTGGTAAGCCCGAGTGTTGGAAAAGTCCCAAAACTTTTTGTGCCTCGTTGCACCTATGGCAAGTACAATAGGAGAAGAGGATTTATCTTTCTTGCCATCCCAAAAAAAAGGAGCCTTGCGAGAAGGAATGGTAGTTTTTTGCCGCCATTTGCTGAACATCCAATTCGACCACCTGTCTTCACCATACTTTGTCCCCTTACCTTCTTGGAAGGAATACTCCCATTCTCCTGCTAGGCTCAGAAAAAAAGGGTATGAGCCTGAAGCTAGGTGCAAAACGTTTTTTGTATTTTTGCCTATCCTACATGCATAGGGCTCTGTATAACTCAACTTATCTCTTTCACGTAAAGAAAGAGCTCGCATACCTTTTTGTATTCCCAGCTGTATTTCTTTTGCATAAGGAAAAGGTTGTATAGAATAGCACAACTTCAACCCCTTGTACAAACGCAAAGCACGCAAATATTTTTTATGTTGTAACAGGTCTTTGGCTTCCTGCAAATGCAGGCTAAGCTGGCTATATTTGGGAAATACTTGCCTATAATCGGCTTCTCGGAGGTTGTAAAAGAATCGCCTTCCCAAACGGTAATAGGTTCTACCATCAAAGTCTCGTTCCTTTTGCCATTTTTGCGACTTCTTACTGGCAAGCGTTGTATCATAGAGTAGCTTTTCTTCCATTTGCATCTGTTTGATCCAATGTTCGGAAGCTGTTACGGAAAAGGTGGCAAACAACAGCCCCGCACCGAACAGGATTCGCAAAAAAAGTTTTCCTAAATAGGTATTGTGCTTGGAAAGAATCCTATCTAGATACATTGTACCAACCAAAACGCTTTGCTTCTCACTAGTTTTTTTTTTAGGAGTTTTTCATTGGAATCGCATACAAGCATCGAATCCCTACATTGCACCTCTTGTAACAACGGTGTCATAGAATTCTCACGAAATGCATTTTCATCTGGCAGTACTCTACTGCGCAAGGTTTGCCCCCAATGCAACGCACACATTATCATTTACCAAGAAATCATCCACCATGAGACCTGTATTGGCTATGTCTTGTTATGAGCTTTGACTCGCTCTACCCTTGCTTGCAGAGAGTGGCGTTGGTTCTCACGATTCTTTACTTCGTGCTGGCTACGCGTGTAATAAACAACAAATGCAACAAAAAATGCTAGAACAGAAAGAAAAGTATAATTGAAATCGGCAAAAAAGTAGTAACACACTGCGGATACCAACATCCCCAAAAAGGCAATTGCCCAAGCGGTAGCCCTTCCTTGCTTTTGCACCTTATGGATTTCTCCTTGTAAGCTTTGTACTTTAGGTCTACTGTAAAGGATAAACTTATCTTCCATTGTTTTATTAGAAGTTTTTAGCTGTCTCTGTATCTCTTGCAGTTGCTTAGCAATACTTTGTTCAGAATCTATAAAACGCTGTTCGAGATTGTGCAAGTGGCTGGTAAACTGGGAAAACATGTCTTCACTTTGTTTTTGCATTGCCTGTAAATCTTGCGCCTGGTGTTTGTCCCATGTCTCTAACCTTTCCTGAACATCTTTTGCAGTATGTCGCCACTCACTATATTTCTCTTGCAGCTCAGAATGCAGGGAAGCAAGTTCGGTTTTCAACTGGTTTCTATATAGCTGCCATTCTGCTTTCTGTTGTTTATCTACTAGCGATTTTTGGTAGGAATCTTTTAGCAAACGACTCGTGATAGGATGAACAGAAGCTTGCAAAACTTCTTCCACTTTGTGCACACTACTCATAATTTGTAGCATAACCATTAGTACCGATTCGATGTACAACTCCACCTCTTGGTAGGATAGGGCTTGTAGCAAGCCACCTTGTCTCACTCCCAAACGCTGCCAGACCAAATACTCATAAAACCTACGTGAAAGCACTTGTAAGAAAATAGGGTTATTGTCAATAAAGGCAATTATCACAGACTGGATGCTCGTCTTGTATTCGCTATAGCGTGAAAAAAAATCCTCCAGAAACGACTGTAGTTCGGTATAGTAATCCTCTTCGCTCACCGAAATATTTTGCAACTGCTGGTAGAGATAGAGGATTTTCTCAGCTGTGGCTAAAATAAAATTATGGTAGAAATCTTGCCAGAATACATCAAAAGAACCCGCATTGCGAAAGCGCAGCTTTGCAGATATTTTTTCTTGTAAATTTTTTTTCAGTTGGGCAATTTCCTGCATCTCTGCCTGGGCATAATTGGTGTATTTGCTATGGATTGTCGTATATTTTTCGCTATGAATTTGCCATTTGCCGTCTTTGGCCTGTAAGTCTCCTGCTTTTTCTAGACCCAATGCAGTGTTTTGTATAGACTTTTGATCCACAACCGCAACACCATACAACTTCTGCATATTCTGTAAGATTTCAGGAAGACCCTGCATTTCTGGATACACTTGCAATAAAGTAATCCGTAGTAGCTCTTGCAAGCAATCCTCATAGATATCTTGCTTGTTGAGAAATGTGTTGGGAATAAACAGCAGAAACTGCTTCTCACTATAGCGCGGCACAATTTGCATAATTATTTCCTACTCTTTCGTCCTTCGTTTAACATGTCAAATGCTTTCACGCCACCTTACCTAAGTAGCTGTATAAGGTTTATCATTTACCCAAGCCTTATTTTCCGATATAAAAAAATACGATCTCAGTGCCTTTGCACTAGGATTTTTTGCAAAACTTACGTGTTTGCTTAGTGTTCCGCAGCAAATACGTAACAGCACATTGCTTTTCTCTCACAAAAATTACAATGTATTAGCAAATAAAAAAATGCTGGCAAATTCCAGTTATTTTCAGAAACTATAAATCAAACGCACTCATAAAGAAGGTAATTCATGGTTGAAAAAGAGAGTTCAGTAGGTAAGTGGCAAAAAGAGTTTTTTGAAAACATCCACAATTTTATCAAATCAGGTCTTTCCCAAGAAGAAGCCAGACAAATCTTGGAAAAATTCCTCCACCTTTCCAGCACAACTCCTAGACCGGCGGTGATGAACGTTTTCAAAGATCCTGATTCTCTAGATGTGGTCGGAGTCCACACGGAGAAGAACTACGAAACACGCGAGTTCATGATGAGGTTTCTCACCCCCATCATGAAGAACTTCAAAGTAGAGGGCGTCGAAAATTTAGAAATCGTTGATAAAATTATGGGAAAGCTACCCATTACGCTCATCTCTAATCACCTGAGCCACCTCGACGGTCCTGCTATTTTCCAACTGCTCTACAACTCCAGCCCAATTGGTAAGAAAATAGGCGACCAAATGATCTTCATCGCTGGCCGTCTCGCCTTTGAGCCAGACTTTACTCGTCTCGGTCTCTACATGTTTGACTCGCTCTTAGTTTGTTCGAAAAAGGATATGGCGGACAATCCGAGTCTTTCTGATCTAATGACAAAGATCAACATGCGGGCTTTCCGTACCTCGCAAAAATTGCAGTCAGAGGGAAAAATTCTCTCTATCTTCCCGGAAGGGACTCGTTCGCGTACGGGCCGCCTAATGCCTTTTGTAGAAACTGTCTACCACTACGTTGCCAATAAGATTGTCCTACCCATCTCTTTGGAAGGAACAGATAAAATTCTACCAACCTCCAGTTTTCTTTTTACTCCCGCAAAAGGAAAGTTAATCATCGGCAAACCTGTGCTTGTAGGAGACCTAAATCGCAAACTCAAAGAGTTTTTGCCACCAGAGATAGACCAGTTGGCTTTCCCAAAAACCGGAGATAAGAAGCAATTTCTCATCGATAATCTAGCCCTTCTCATTGGTTCACATCTGAGCCAACACAAACATGGAACCTACCGCAATTTGTATACCGGTGATGAATACTCGCTGCGCAAAAATGTACTCATAAAAGTTCCCAGTGAGCCACTCGAAAAAGTGACGATCATTGGTTCTAGCAATATGTCGGTAGCTGTGGGAACACTCCTTTCCAACAAGGAAGTTACCGTAAAAATTTACAATCCAGATACAGAAATGGTGGAAAAGTGCAATGAAGCCAAAAGGGATATTGAACACTACCCACTATTCAAACTACCTCCCAACATTCGCTTTACCTCTGATGAAGCTGCAATCGAGGAAGCTACTCTTTTGGTACAGGGAACAAACCCTTGGATGCTTCACGATGTCTACACACCAATCGCAGAAAAGGTGCGTGCAAGCTCTGCTCCGATTGTACATATCATTAAAGGTTTTACACCGGAAGGAAAGGGACTTATCCCTGATGAACTTATAGACAGGTACAATATTCCTTCTGAAAGAATGATAGCCGTTGCTGGAGCAGGCTATCCCGATCAAATTATGGAACGTAAAATTTCTGGCTTTGAGATAGCTGCCACTGACAAAGAAAACATCAAGCGTATCATGAAAATCTTCTCTACTGGTTATATTTTCAGTAGACCAGCAATTGTCGAAACAGATGTCCGTGGAGTCTTACTAGGTGGAGCTTTAAAGTCTGTCTATGCCCTAGCAATGGGGGTAGTAGAAGGCTATTTCCGCGAGAACTTAGGAGGCAATGTAGACAATACCCTTTTCCATCTATCCAATCGTTTCTTCCGTGAAATGGTAAGTGTAGGGGTCGAGTTAGGTGGCAAACCAGAAACTTTCCAAGGACTTTCTGGCCTAACCGACTTCATGCTGGCTTGCTTTGGATCTGACAACCGAGACAGAAAATACGGCAACGAAATTGCGAATGGGGAAGAACCAGAAAGAAAATCACGTGGTTATTACAGCTTACTTGCACTCTCAAAAATGCTGGAAATCAACTTCGATAAAACACCTATTTTAGGCGCTACCTATGCTCTTGTTTTCGAACACAAACCTATGGAAGGGGTAGTCGAACAAGTTCTCAAGAAATTGACTCGAATCTATTAAGAATCATCCTCAATGGGCACAAAAAAAGCGGAGGGTTATCTCCGCTTTTGCAAAAAGAAATGTTGGTAAAAAGCTATCTACTTTGTTTTAGCAACTTCTGCCCTTTTTTCATTTCTCTCAGCAGCTTCTGCTCGCAGCTCTTGTAAAGTTTTGCGGTCTACCAATTCAAGAAGAGCAACTTCTGAATTGTCGGAAGCACGGTTGATGAGTTTGAGGATACGCGTATAGCCACCATTTCTTTCTTTGTAACGAACAGCAATGTCTTCAAAAAGTTTTACAATCAAATCTCTATCCTTGAGAGTTTTCATTACTTCTCTTTTGTTGTGAAGCGCCTGTTCGGGCTTGGTATCGGGAGATAAATTCTTTTTTGCACGAGTAATGAGTTTCTCAGCAAAAGAACGAACTACTTTTGCCCGTGCCAAAGTAGTCTCAATTCTCTCATATTTTAGTAAGCTAAGGATCATATTATTGATCATAGCCTTACGATGAGCTTTGTTGCGGTTTAACTTTTTTACTTTGTTTCTTTTATTCATCTTAAAAATCCCTCATGCCAAAAGACAAACCTAATGCTGCCAATTTGCTTTTTAATTCATTCAAACATTGTTCGCTGTAGTGTCGAGATTTTGTCATCTCTTCCTCATTCCTACGCACCAAATCACCCACGAATTCAATTTCCAAGCTACGCAAAACATTCAAACTGCGTACAGAAAGCTCTAACTCTTCTACATGGCGTGACAAAGCTAACTTTAGCTTTTGATCAGCTTCGTCTAGTTCATCAATCTCTTCTTCTACTTCTTCTTCAAAATTGATGAAAATTGTCAAATGGTCTTTGAGAATCTTTGCAGCTTGTGCGAGAGCATCTTCTGGAGAAATAGAGCCGTCGGTCCATATTTCTAATGTCAACTTCTCATAATCAGAGCGTTGCGCAACACGTGTTTCTGAAACGTCAAAAATTACTTTTTGGATAGGAGAAAACAAAGAGTCTATAGGAATTGTTCCTAATACTTCAATTTCTTTCTTTTTCTCTTCTGCCGGAAAATACCCTTTCCCACGCTGTATCTCCAAATCGATCACAAGGTTTGCATCTTCATTCAGAGTAGCAATGACTAGATCTGGATTCATGATTTCAATCGAAGAATCTACAGCCAAATCACCTGCCTTGAATTGGCCGGGTTGGTTCAATTCAAGATGGATAACTTTGTTTTGCTCACGATCCTCTGGCTCATATTTGACTCGCACTTGCTTGAGGTTGAGTATGATCCTGGAAACATCTTCAACGACTCCTTCTATGTAGGAGAATTCATGAGTTACGCCTTCTATTCTTATCGCAGAAATGGCAGAACCCTCGATAGAAGACATCAAAGTCCGTCTGAGAGAATTCCCGAGGGTAGTTGCAAAGCCTCTCTCAAAAGGCTCGGCAATAAACTTACCATAGTTCGGAGTATTTACCTCGGTCTGGTATTCGATTTTTTTAGGCCTTTTGAACCCTTTTAGCAAATTCTTATAAGACAATTTCAGTTCCTCGTTACTTATTACTTAGAGTACAGCTCGACAATCACTTGTTCTTTTATAGGAAGGTCTACATGCTCTCTTTGTGGTAGTGCAGTTACTTCACCTGTAAAGTTTACATAATCAGGCAATAACCATGATACATTGCGATTCATAGATTGTGCAAACTTTATATTTTCTTCAAAGAAAGGAGCTTTCGTCAAAGCTTCTTTGAAAGAAATCACATCACCTACTTTAACCTGAAAAGATGCAATATCAACTTTTCTATCATTAACCTTGATATGTCCATGAGCAATTAGGGATCTGGATTGGTTGCGTGAGGAAGCAAAACCCAAACGGTAGATTGTATTGTCCAAACGTCTCTCTAACATTTGTAAAAGAGTTTCACCAGTAATTCCTTCCATATTGTTAGCTTTTTCATAATAACTACGAAATTGCTTTTCTAAGACACCATAAATTCTCTTTACTTTCTGTTTTTCACGCAACTGCATAGCATAGTCAGTGAGCTTGGCCTTTCTTTTAGGAGGGAGACCAGGTGGATTCTTTCTTTTTTCAAAACTACAACGATCTTTGTCTAAACAACGGCTACCTTTTAGGTACAATTTAAGTCCTTCTCTACGACAAAGTTTACAAACAGGTCCTCTATATCTTGCCATCTATATTTCTTTTCTCCGATTAAACTCTTCTTCTTTTTCTGGGTCGACAACCATTATGTGGTAATGGAGTTACATCCTTAATAAGCTTAACAACAAGCCCCTTGGATGCCAAGGAACGAATCGCTGATTCTCTACCGATACCAGGACCGGAAACAAGAATATCAACTTCTTTTAAGCCAGCTATTTCAATTGCTTTGTCAGCAGCATTTCCAGCAGCTACCTGTGCAGCATAGGGAGTCGATTTTTTAGAACCTCTAAAGTTCATCAGCCCCGCTGAAGACCAGGAAATCGCATTTCCCGCCATATCAGTAATTGTTACAATTGTATTGTTAAAAGATGCTTGGATATAAACTTTCCCTTTGGGAACGTTTTTCTTTTCTCTTTTTTTAACTTTTTTGCCTTTTTTATCTTTCTCCATTATTTAACCACACTCAAAGCTTATTTGGTTGCTTTTTTCTTGTTAGCAACAGTCTTTTTGATTCCTTTACGAGTCCTTGCATTTGTCTTGGTTTTTTGTCCTCGGACAGGCAAGCCTCTTCTGTGTCGTAGACCTCGGTAACAACCGATATCCATAAGTCGCTTGATATTCAGGTTGATTTCAGAACGCAAATCTCCCTCTACCAAACAATCGTCTTCCAATACTTTACGAATGGCTGCCTCTTGTTCTTCATTCAAGTTTTTGACACGAACACTTTCATCTACGCCCGCTTTTTTCAGAACATCAGAAGAAGTTTTTCTACCTATTCCAAAAATATAAGTGAGCCCTATTACAATTCTTTTCTCCTTGGGGAGATCTATACCAGCAAACCTTGCCATACTACCCTTGCCTTTGTTTGTGTTTTGGGTTTGAACAAATCACACGAATCACACCTTTACGGCGGATGATCTTACAGTTACTACAAATCTTTTTTACAGATGCACGAACTTTCATTTTATTTTTTCCTGTATGTTATTCTTCCTTTGGTCAGGTCGTAGGGGGATAACTCCACTGTAACCTTATCTCCCGGTAAAATACGGATGTAATGCATACGCATTTTACCAGAAATATGTGCGAGTATTTTATGGCCGTTTTCTAATTCTACGCGAAACATTGCATTTGGTAATGGTTCCACAACAACGCCATCTACTACGATTGCTTCTTCTTTTGCCAAAACTAATCTAATTCCTTTTTTATCAACTGACTGATCTCTTCGATGCTACCAAGACCATCTACTTCAGCGAGCAAACCAGTTTGTTTGTAATAATCGAGAAGAGGAAATGTCTTATCATTATAATTCTTCAAGCGATTTTTAATAGTTTCTTCATTGTCATCCGCACGGCCTTCTATCTTTGCTCTTTCTAAAAGGCGCTTTACGAGTTCTTCATCGGGAACGGATAGGTTTAAAACAGACGTAAGGGATATGTTTAATTCGGCTAGTATTTTGTCCAGCTCTTTTGCTTGTTCTATTGTCCTTGGAAAACCATCCAATAGAAAGCCTGGCTTGCAATCGTCTTCTTTCAATCTGTCGCGAATGATGCCAATTACGACCGAATCAGGAACGAGGTCACCTGCATCCATATACTTTTTAGCACTCAAGCCAAGCTCTGTACCATTTTTGATGGAAGCTCTTAGGATATCTCCTGTAGAAATCTGTGGAATTCCATACTCTTTGCAAACAAACTTCGCTTGGGTGCCCTTCCCTGCTCCGGGAGGTCCCATAAATATTAACCTCTTCATCCCTTTCAACGTCCCCTTATCTTAGATTTTTTCATAAAACCTTCGTAGTTTCTCATCAAGAGTTGTGCTTCGATTTGCTTCAGAGTATCTAAAGCAACACCTACCATAATCAAAAGGGAGGTACCACCGAAGGTATAGACCAAAGCCCCCCCTCCACTATTTGCACCTAGATTCAAAAACTTGATGATGATATAAGGAGCAAGAGCGAGCAATGCCAAAAATATAGATCCTGGCAAAGTGATACGATTTAATAATTTTTCAATGTATTCTTTGGTATGGGTTCCAGGTCGAATCCCTGGAACATAGCCACCGTATTTTTTTAAATTTTCTGCTAACTCAGAAGGATTGAATTGGATAGCAGTATAGAAGTAAGCAAAAAACACAATCAGGCTTGTATAAACGAAATAGTAAAAGAGAGCACGGTACCAAATCTGCGAAAAAGGGTTGAAGAAATCTGTAATCACAGCCCAACCAGCCCATTGTGCACTACTTGTGGTCAGCCATTGGACAATGGTTTGTGGAAACAATAGCAAGCTGGAAGCAAAAATGATAGGCATTACACCCGCACTGTTAACTTTAAAGGGAATGCTCTGGCTGCGAGCCTGAACCATTTTGCGTCCGACCATCTGTTTTCCATACTGTAGGGGAACCTTGCGAACGCCCTGGGTAAGAATGACTGTAAGGGCAATCAATACAACAAATAATACCAATAAGATTAAGTTTGACAAGGGGTCTGATTTATCTGTGGTAAATAACTGTACAATCGCATCTGGCATACGGCCAATGATGCCCGCAAAAATCAGTAGAGAGACACCGTTTCCAATCCCCTTTTCGGTAATTTGTTCTCCCAACCATAGAAGAAGGATTGTTCCAGTGGTAATTGCCAGAATACCCAAAGGAATAAAAAAGGACTCCACAGAAGGGTTGATAAGACCAGGGTATTTGGCAGGAGCTTGTGCCGTTGCAGTAGACCAGTTCTTCGCAAGATATAAAACGGCAAGACTTTGGAAACCACACAGTAGGAGTGTACCGTATTTGGTATATTGGTTGATTTTTCTCCTTCCCTCTTCTCCTTCCTTCTGCATTTTCTGCAATTGCGGTATCAAAACCATTACCAGCTGCATAATGATAGAGGAAGAAATATAGGGCATAATGCCTAAGGCAAAGATAGAGAACTTTAACAAAGCTCCACCAGCAAAAAGATCTACCATACCTAAAAACCCTTGTCCACCTTCCGAGGAGATTCCAGAAACAACGAGACTGTTGATTCCTGGAATCGTCACATGTGTACCCATGCGAAATAGTAGAAGCATGACAACGGTGAAAGTGATTCTCGACCGTAACTCAGGTATTTTGAAAATATTGGTAATGGTAGATAACATAGTTTTTATGCCTTATCAGATTCTTGTTTTTTCTTCGCTTCTCGGATAGCCACGCTACCACCACTGGCCTGGATCTTCTCCAAAGCAGACTTAGAAGCTTTATCAACAGTAATTTGGATGGCGGATTTTATTTCTCCATTGCCCAAAACTTTTATCAACAGGGAAGGATCTTTGACAATACCTTTTGACTTTAGCATTTCTGGAGTAATTTCACCAGTCAAACCATGCCTTTCTATATCTGCTAAGTTGACAGGCTGGTACAGTTTATGATTGCGGCTAGTGAATCCTCTTTTAGGTAGTCTTCTATGGATCGGCATTTGCCCACCCTCAAAACCACGCTTCATACTAGCTGCTCTTGCTCTCTGGCCTTTTTGCCCACGAGCAGAAGTTTTACCAACACCAGAACCGGGACCTCTTCCCAAACGCTTGGTATTTTTTCTGGAACCTTGCGGTAGAGAAACTTCATTCGCAGTGCTTCTCTCATGGGTTTCGTGGGTTCTTTTTGCTCCAAATGCTTCGGAGTTTTTAACGCGCACTTTTTTTTCTTCTGACATTAGGATACCTTTTCTACTTTTACTAGGAATGAAACCTTGCGAACCATTCCATCGATCTGTGGAGACCTTTTATGGGTTCTAGTGGAACCTATCTTACGCAATCCTAGAGCTTGCATGGTTTTTCTGTGCTCAGGCTTGCTACCAATAGTACTTTTGATTTGGGTAACTTTGATTTCTTCCATGATATTTCTCTTTTTTTAGTCTTCGTTGCCAAACAAACGTTGTAAAGGGATACCTCGTTTCTTGGAAGCGAGAATCGGAGTTTCCAATTGCTTGAGAGCTTCAAAAGTAGCTTTTACAATATTCAAAGGATTACTGGAACCATATGATTTGGAAAGGATATCCTGTACACCAGCTTTTTCTACTACAGAACGAACAGACTCTCCCGCAATGATTCCCGTTCCCGCTGAGCAAGGGCGTAGGTACACTTTTGCCGATTTGAACCTGCCCACAACTTCGTGGGGAATGGTATGGCCAATGATATTGATATCTACCATACTTTTTTTGGCAGACTCGATGGACTTACGAATCGCATCGGGAACTTCATTGGCCTTGCCAAAGCCTATCCCTACACGACTTTTGGAGTCACCGACAATTGTTAGAGCGTTAAAAGAGAAACGTCTACCACCCTTGACAACCTTAGCAACACGGTCTATCTTTACTACTTTCTCGGTAAATTCTTTATTTTCTTCTTCGTACATTGGCATAATTAAAACTCCAATCCGGCTTCACGAGCAGACTCAGCAAATGCAGCAACTTTCCCATGATAGAGAGCTGATCCTCTATCTAACATCACTTTCTTAATTCCTTTATCAATCGACCTTGCCGCAATCATTTTGCCAATTTCTTTAGCAGCATTTAGGTTCTTCAAAGACCCTTCTACTTTAGGAAAGTCTTTTTCGGAAGAAACAGCAAAAGCAATGGTTTCCCCTTTACTATCGTCGATAACTTGAGCTGTTAGATAGCGGTTGGAACGATTGAATACAAGCCTTGGACGACCAGTTTGCTTTTTTAGCTTATAACGAACTCTCTCTTTTCTACGATTGCTAATGATTTGTTTTTTTTGTTTGTTGATCATGCTTATTTCTTCCCTGTCTTACCAGCTTTACGTTTGATTTGCTCGTCAGAGTATTTGATTCCCTTGCCCTTATAGGGCTCAGGCAACTTTAGAGAACGCACATTAGCAGCAAACTGTCCTACTAACTGCTTATCGATACCAGAAACTCTAATTTTTGTAGTGTCTTTCACTTCAACCTTGATTCCATCAGGTTGGGGAACTGTAACATTGTGAGAAAAGCCAAGATTCATCACCAGGTCTTTGCCTTTCATGGAAGCACGAAACCCAACCCCGTTGATCTCTAAATTTTTTTCCCAGCCTTTCGATACCCCCAGAACACTATTGTTAAAAAGCGCGCGAACTAAGCCGTGCAAAGCGACTACTTTCTTCTCATTACTGTTTCTTTTGAAGCTAACGACACCATTTTCTTGTGATAGAGTAATTCCTTCATATATAGGAGTTTGGAGAGTCCCAAGAGGGCCTTTCACTTGGATGAAATCACTTTCCTGCTTTACTTCCACTTTTTCTGGTAACTTAACTGGTTCTTTTCCTATTCTTGACATTTTCTTCCTCTTCTACTTAGGATACTCTACAGAGTACCTCTCCACCTACTTTCAATTTTTTGGCTTTCTTGTTTGTCATAATCCCTTTGGATGTAGATAAAATGGCAATACCTAAGTTGCTACGAATAGGTTTTACATCTTCTGCTTTCCAATAAACTCGTCTTCCTGGACGAGATACTCTTTGGATTTCTTGGATCACAGGCACACGGTTGCTGACATATTTTATCTGCACTTCATAATCAGTGAATTTTCGTTCTTGTACAGGCTGAAAATCTGAGATAAAACCTTCGTGCTTCAAAATCTCTAAGATAGATTTCTTTAGCTTGCTACCAGATACTTTACAAGCAGGGTGGCCTGCTCTACCTGCATTTCTAATTCTTGTTAACATGTCTGCGATGGGATCAGATAAACTCATACTTTTTCCTTTTTACCAAGACGCCTTTATTACACCCGGAAGTTGGGCGGTACTGGCAAGCTTACGAAAACATAGCCTACACATATCAAAGCGTCTCATATACCCTCTGGATCTACCACATAGAGGACAACGGTTGTATTCTCTTACTTTAAACTTTTGCTTTTTTTCATGACGAGCAAACATTGACTTCTTAGCCATTCAAAAACTCCTATTACTTCTTCTTACGATAGGGCATACCAAGGCCCGCTAACAAGTCATAGGCTTCTTCGTTAGAAGCAGAACTTGTTACCATAGTGATATTCATACCATGAACTTTAAAAATCTTATCAAACTGGATTTCAGGAAAAATGATCTGTTCTCGGATACTCATATTGTAATTTCCACGGCCATCAAAACCTTTAGGGTTCAAACCCTTAAAGTCACGGACACGAGGAAGGGCAATGTTGATGAGCCTATCCAAAAACTCAAACATAATCTTACCGCGTAGAGTTACCATACAACCAATGTTCATGCCTTCACGTAGCTTAAAACCGGCGATTGACTGCTTTGCTTTGGTTTTTACTGGCTTTTGCCCGGTAATGGCTGCAAGTGTTTCTAAAGCAGAATCCAATGCCTTTGGGTTTGTATGGCCATCACCAACGCCTACATTGACCACAATTTTTTCCAATTTAGGAATTTGCATTCTTGATTTAAAATTATGCTTTTTGAGTAATTCAGGAGCAACTGTTTCCTGGTATTTCTTCTTTAAGCTTGCTACAGTGGACATAGTTAAATTTCCCTCTCATCTTTCACAGGACGCGTTACACGAACTTTTTTATCGCGCATTTCTTTTACACCGAGGCGCACGCCTTTTTTCAATTTAGAGTCATAGTATTGCACATTCGAGATATGAATGGGACGCTCGATCTCTAAAATACCGCCTTGCGGATTCTCTTGGCTCGGCTTAACAAACTTCTTAGCTTTGTTGATCCCCGCTACTAAGACACGGTCGCGCTTTTTATCAATGGCAATGATCTTGCCACGTTTTCCCTTATCTTTACCAGTAATACAGATCACTTCATCATCGCGTTTCAGTTTGAATTTTTTAAACTTTGTGTATTCAGAACCTCTATAAACGTATGCCTTACTCATTATAATACCTCCGGAGCTAGAGAAATAATTTTCATATATTTCTTATCTCTAAGTTCACGAGCTACTGGTCCAAAGATTCTGGTTCCTTTTGGGTTGCCCTTTTCATCAATGATAGCCACAGCATTGTCATCAAAACGAATGTAGGTTCCATCAGGTCTTTTTATTTCTTTTTTAGTTCTAACAACAACAGCTCTTTGCACTGCCTTGGTGTGAACTTTCTTTCCAATGGAATCTCGAAGTCCGTAAGCTGGTTGTGAAGATTTAACAGCAACGATAATTTCATCACCAACAGATGCGTATCGCTTTTTGCTACCTCCGAGAACTTTTATGCACATAACTTTCTTTACACCAGAGTTATCTGCAACTTGTAACATTGTTTCTTGCTGGATCATCTTACTTCGCTCTCTCTATAATTTTATACAATTTATGTCTTTTGTCTTTCGAGATAGGACGGGTTTCTACAGCAGAAACTCTGTCACCTTCTTTGCATTCGTTCTTATCATCGTGGATTTTGATTCTTCTGGAATGACGGGTAATTTTCTTAAACTTGGGGTGGTTTTGCATAGTTTCCACAAGTATCACCGCAGTCTTATCCATTTTATCAGAAACGACTTTGCCTTGTATTGTCTTTTTTGCTTTTGCTTGTTCTTCCATTGTGTTTCCTATCCACTACTTTTGATTCGCTGCTTGCAGCTCACGTTCACGCCTAACTGTTTGCAGCATAGCAATTTTGCGCTTTAATTCACGAAAGATAGAAGGGTTCTCTACTGTCTTTGTCATTGCGTATTGAAATCTTTGCTCTCGCAACTCTTTGTATGTATCATCCAATTGGCCATTCAATTCAGAATCTGAAAGATCTTTAACATTCAATTTCTTTTTCATACAAGAGTCCTTTTTACAAACTGAGTTTTAACTGGTAATTTATACGAAGCATTCAAAAGAGCGTTTTTGGCCTCTTCTTCAGTCACACCACTCATTTCAAAAAGAACCCTACCAGGACGAATCACAGCTACCCAATATTCTGGACTTCCCTTACCCTTACCCATTCTGGTTTCAGCAGGCTTTTTTGTAACCGGAGTATGAGGAAAAATACGAATCCACAGCTTTCCACCACGTTTTACCTTTCTATTGATGGAAATACGAGCAGCTTCGATTTGTCTTGAAGTCAACCTTCCAGAAGAAACCGCCATCAAACCAAACTCACCAAAGGCGACATAATTCCCGACTTCGTCGTTCCCCTTGAGTCTTCCTCTTTGTCTCTTTCTAAACTTTACTCTTTTAGGTGATAACATGAAAAATTACCTGCTTTCTCTTTTCTTAGCTAGTCTTGCGTTTTACCGCGTATTTGTCTTCTACTTCGTCTTTGGAAACTTGGATGTAATCTCCTGAATACGTCCAAACCTTTACACCGATTTGGCCAAAAGTAGTTTTTGCTTCTTTAAAACCAGCATCGATCTTTGCACGCAAAGTATGCAAAGGTACACGACCGTCTTTGTAATTCTCAGTACGAGCCATATCAGCTCCGTTCAAACGACCAGAAATAGAAATTTTGATTCCTTCGACACCACCACGCATTGCTCTACGTAGTTCCGATTTCATCACGCGGCGAAATGGCATACGTTGTTCAATTTGGGTTGCGATTACTTCCGCAATTGCCTGTGCAACAGTCTCTGGCTTTTTAACTTCGATAATATTAATATTAATAGGTTTTACAGAGAGAGGTTTGATTGCATTTTTTACTTTCTCAATGTTTTGTCCCTTATGACCAATCACAACACCAGGTTTTGCAGTGTGCAAATTTACATTGATCTTTTCAGGAAATCTCTCTACTACAATCTTAACAACACCCGCGTTGTTGAATTCTTTATTTAAGAATTTTCTAATTTTAAGGTCTTCGTGGAGATTTTTTCTGTAATCTTCTTTAGAAAACCAAATCGAATCCCAAGTTCTGGTGATTCCGATTCTTAAACCTATTGGATTAACTTTTTGTCCCATGCAATCTTCCTATTTAATCTGATAATACTATCGTAATATGGCTTAGCTTTTTACGGATACGAGAGGCGCGCCCACGTGCTCTCGCTTTAAAACGTTTCATTATGGGACCTTCGTCGACATAGATCTTTTTTACATAAAGATCAGCTGGGTCTAAGTTCCCGTCTATATTGGTGGCATTTGCAGCCGCTGAGTTTAATAGAGTTAAAATATCTCTAGCAATGCGTTTGTTGGTGAATTTTAAAATATCAACAGCTTCGTAGTAGTCATAGCCTCTCACTTCATTGGCAACCAATCTGGCTTTACGTGGGGAGACTCTTACATATCTAGCAATGGCTTTCGCTTCCATATCTAACTCCTATTTCTTACCCTTTTTGTCAGCACTGGTATGGCCGCGGTAGGTGCGAGTAGGAGCAAATTCTCCGATTTTATGACCAACCATATTCTCATTGATATAAACAGGGATAAACTTCGTTCCATTGTGCACCATTACGGTATGGCCTATCATATCAGGAAAAATCGTACTTCTACGTGACCAAGTTTTGAACGGTTTCTTTACACTATCAGCGTTCATTTTAGTAATTTTCTTCATCAAATGGTCATCTACGAAAGGACCTTTTTTTAAACTTCTAGACATAAATTAGTTTCCTCGTTTCCTGTTACGTTTTCTACCTTGCAGGATGAACTTGCTACTTGACTTCGATTTTTTTCTAGTTTTGTATCCTTTAGTTGGCAAACCTGTTGGACTGACTGGGTGTCTTCCTCCAGAAGTCCGGCCTTCTCCACCACCGTGAGGGTGATCGATAGGGTTCATCACAACACCTCTTACCTTAGGTCTTTTTCCTAACCAACGGGAACGTCCAGCCTTACCACTGCTAATTAGATTCCAGTCTTTATTACCAAGAGTTCCAATCGTAGCTTTGCATTCTTTACGAATTTTACGAATTTCTCCAGATGGCAGTTTGAGAGATACATAGTCACCGTCTCTACCAGAAATCACCGCATACGCACCAGCAGAACGAGCCATCTGGCCACCCTTACCAATCTGCATTTCAATATTATGCACATAGGTTCCAGGAGGAATTACATCTAATGGTAGGCAGTTTCCTGTCTTGATTTCTACATCCTTTCCAGATTGAACGGTGTCGTTAACCTTCAAACCTTCTGGAGCTAAAATATAGGAATATAAGCCATCTTTGTAGCAAATCAGAGCAATATTGCAGGAACGATTTGGATCATATTCAATTGCTTTCACAGTTGCTGGAACGCCTTGCTTACTTCTCTTGAAGTCAATCACACGGTATTTTCTCTTCACGCGTCCACCCTTACGGCGAACAGCAATCCGACCCTGCGAACCGCGGCCAGCTTTGTAATTTATACTCTCTACTAGACTACGGTGTGGGGTATCTTTAGTGATTTCAGCGAAATCTAATACAGACTTATAACGAGTCGCTGCTGATGTAGGTTTATACTTGCGTACTCCCATGATTATACCCCTTTCCCAAATGTAAGCTCGGCTCCATCTTTAAAAGTCACAATAGCTTTTTTCCAATCTGACTTTTGTGAGGGAATGTTGCGATATTTAGTTGCCTTACCACGACAATTCATAATATTTACAGAGTCAGGCTTTTGGTTGAAGATCTTTACAATTGCTTGCTTTACCAAATACTTGTTAGCCATAGGAGAGACTTTAAACGTATATTGGTTCATACGCTTGCCCATACGCTCGCCAACTCCTTTTAGAAATTCACTTTTTTCTGTTACTAAAGGCTCAATGATTACATTTTCAAGATTCATTTTTTATAACCGCCCCTTTGTATTGTTCCACCAATTGTGCGAGAGCAGATTCAGTGATAATAATATTGTTGTTGTATAGTAAATCACGACAAACTGCGCGTTTTGCATGCAAAAACTTTAAAGTAGGAATATTGCGAGTAGAAAGCTTTATATATTTGTTTTCATCGCCAACAACCAAGGCAAATTTCCCAAAATTGGTAACGTCCATGTTCTGGAAAACCTTATACATATCTTTGGTTTTTAAGTAATCGTCTGCTTTGAAATCTTCGACGATTTTGATTTTTGATTCGTTGGCTTTTTTATTTAGGATGGAAACAACGGCCTTTCTCTTTACATTGCGAGATAGCTTAGAAGAGTAATCTCTTTTTTTAGGACCGTGGACGATACCACCACCTACCCATTGTGGTGCTCGGGAAGAACCCTGACGAGCTCTACCAGTTCCCTTTTGCGCCCAAGGTTTCTTACCACCACCACGGACTTCGCTTCTTCCCTTTGTATGGTGGTTGCCAGAACGAAGGTTGGCGTTTTCTGCTTTAATAGCTTCGTAAATAGCACCTTGGCTTACATTCGCATTGAACAGCTCCGCAGGTAACTCTACCTCGCCTATTTGATTTCCTTCCGTTGAATATTTTAATGCTTTCATTCTCTGTTTTCTCCGGGAGCTTAAATTTTCTCCACTGTAATGATCGACTGGTTGCTTCCAGGAACGGAGCCAGAAACCATGATCAAATTTTTCTCTTCTACAATCTTTACAATGTTCAAGTTTATTACAGTCGTTTTCTTTCCGCCAGTGCGTCCAGGAAGCCTAGTTCCTTTAAAAACTCGTGAAGGTGTTGCACATGCTCCGATAGAGCCAGGAAGTCTATGGTGTCTAGAACCATGAGAAGCAGGACCACCCCGGTGTCCGTAACGCTTTACTACCCCTTGAAATCCTTTCCCTTTACTCACAGAGGAAACCTTTACTTTGTCATTTACAGCAAAGATATCTTGGGCTTGTATCGTATCCCCTGGATTGGGTGCATCACCGTCAAACGCAAACTCTTTCAAGAAGCGATTTGGCTGGATCTTGTTTTTTTCCAAATGGTTCACTTCTGCTTTGGAAAGCTGTGTTTTGCGAACTTCGCCAAAAGACATTTGCACGGCTGAATAACCGTCTTTCTCTTGGGTTTTCAGTTGGGAAACAAAACAAGGACCAACTTCTAGAACAGTTACCGGCTTCAAAACACCGTTTTCATCAAAGACTTGGGACATACCCACTTTTCTTCCAATTAGGCCATTACTCATTTTTCTTTCTCTCAGGATTTAATATCTACAGAAACACCCGCAGGAAGTTGTAACTTCATCAGGGCCTCGACAGTATCCTCATTGGTATTTAAAATATCGATGAGTCTCTTATGAGTTCTCATTTCAAATTGTTCTCTTGCTTTCTTGTTCACATGTGGCGAACGTAAAACTGTAAACCTCTCTATCTTAGTAGGAAGCGGGATGGGCCCAGAAACCGTAGCTCCTGTTCTCTTTGCCGTTGCTACAATCTCATAGGTTGATTGGTCAATCAACCTATGATCAAAAGAACGTAACTTTACGCGTATTCTTTGTCCTGTTATCGTGCTCATTCGATGATATCCGCCACAACTCCAGAACCAATTGTTTTTCCACCTTCACGAATCGCAAACTTCAACCCTTTGTCCATTGCAATTGGGTGAATCAATTCGATCGTCATGGAAATATTATCCCCAGGCATAACCATCTCTACTCCATCAGGAAGAGCTACTTCACCAGTAATGTCGGTCGTTCTGAAGTAGAACTGTGGACGGTACTTGTTGAAGAAAGGCTTGTGTCTTCCACCTTCATCTTTTTTCAATACGTATACTTCCGCAGTGAATTTTTTGTGAGGAGTGATAGAACCTGGCTTAGAAAGAACTTGTCCTCTTTCGATGTCTTCTTTCTTGGTTCCACGAAGAAGAGCACCGATGTTATCACCAGCTTCTGCTTGGTCTAACAATTTACGGAACATTTCAATACCAGTTACAACTGTTTTTGTAGTTTCTCTAATACCAACGATTTCGATCTCTTCGTTGATTTTCAAGATACCAGTTTCTACTCTACCAGTAGCTACCGTTCCACGACCAGTGATAGAGAATACGTCCTCTACTGGCATTAGGAAAGGCTTGTCAGTGATCCTTTCAGGAACAGGAACGTAAGAGTCCACTGCTTCCATCAGTTTCAATACGGAAGGCATACCCAATTCGTCTTCTTTTCCTTGTGCAGCCATAAGAGCAGAACCGTGTAGGATAGGAATTTCAGGATCTCCCTCTTTTGGGAAACCATAAGATGCCAATAGTTCTCTGATTTCTTCCGAAACCAGTTCAATCATCTCTTCTCTTTCTTCACCGTCAAATTGGTCAGCTTTGTTTAAGTAAACCACGATGTAAGGAACACCAACTTGTCTTGCAAGTAGGATGTGCTCTTTAGTTTGTGGCATTGCACCATCAGCAGCAGATACAACAAGAATCGCCGCATCCATTTGCGCCGCACCGGTAATCATGTTTTTTACATAGTCCGCGTGTCCGGGACAATCTACGTGAGCGTAGTGGCGAGTTTCTGTTTCATACTCTTGGTGAGAAGTAGCGATCGTGATACCACGTTCTCTTTCTTCAGGGGCGTTGTCAATTTGCTCATAGTCTACAGCTTTGTTTGCACCACCAAATTTCTTTGCAAGCGTAGTTGTAATTGCTGCAGTCAACGTGGTCTTACCATGGTCCACGTGGCCAATTGTACCTATGTTTAAGTGCGGCTTACTTCTATCGAATTTCTGCTTTGCCATGTCTTTAAAAAGTCTCCTTACGAATACAAATGCTTTTGTTACCTATATGTAACTAAATTGTTTTGAGTTAAAAAGAGTCACCATCGAAATGGTTCCCTTACCTTTTGTCATGTTTCTCAGGGCACTTGCAAAGCCAATCAATTTCTCTGCAGGAGCTTCCCCTTTGATAAAGGATACGTTTTCAGAAATAGAATCCACATCCTGAATTTTTGCTGCTCTCATTTCCAGACCAGCAAGGACTTGTCCCAAAAAATCTTGTGGGACATAAATCTCAAACAGGTTAATAGGCCCTATTTCTAGTGTATTACCCTTGATGATTGATTTGATACCGCTAATTACCGATATCTTTACTAAGCTGATGGTATGTTCACTTACTTCAGTGGGAGCTTGGTAAGAAGTGATATGTAGGCCGAGACCCACAATGTTACTGCCATAGTTCCCAGAAGAGAGTACTTCCAAAAATCCAGATTCTATTGAATCACAGATAGTACCAGCGAGATTTACATCAAATTTAACTCTCGCCTTAAATTCAAGTGTTTTTTCAATAAAACCAGTTATCACCCCACTTTTTTGCCTACCACCGTGAGTGGAGTGTTCAAATACAAACTCAGTTTTAGCAATGTTTTTTATAAGCTCGTATCTGGCAACTTTTAAACTTCCTGATGAGAAAATTTCACCTGAAAATTCACGTAAACGGTTGAGTGAAACATCTAAATGCAGCTCTCCACAGCCCCTCAGCTCCATTTGGCCAAAATCAGAACAGCGGTATTCTAGGCCATTGTCCTCCCAAACCAGACGTTCCAGGCCTTTTCGCAATATTTCACGGCTTTCGGCGACTTCTGGTTCCAAAACTACAGAAAACTGCCGTGACACCTCTTCTTCTGGTAACTGCTCACCGCGTGTTGGCATTAAGCGTAAGCGATCTCCTACCCTACCCACAGAAAAGTCAGAAAACGCCACGACATCACCGTCTTGTAACTGTTTTACTTCCTCATAACCATCTAGGGTAAATACATACGGTGTCGGCAATTGCTGCTCTTGGCCTACTAAATAGACGCTTTGTCCCCTATCTATGCTGCCGTATACCCGCCAAAACGAGATTCTTCCCAGTTCTTCGTGGAAGCGTTTTTGGATCATCAGCATATTGGCGACGCCTTGGAATGCCGGTTTATGGCCTTGTAGATACCACAGCAGAGACAGCAAATCTTCGACTCCCGCACCGGTATAGGCACTTCCCGCCATGACAGGGATAAACTTGTTTTGTACAAAGCCCTTGCCCAGTCCTTGCCAAAAGCACGTTTTCAGCTCTCCCAGGTCGTAGAGATACTTCTCCGACAGCTCCTCGTTCCATTCGACAAAGGCCAAAGCGCGGTCTTCGTGGTCTGTCAGTTCGGCTGTTAATAGGGAATTTTTGTAATCTTCAGAGGTGAATAGCGGTAGAATAGGCTCGGAAAAATAGTGGCTTGCTTCTTTGAGAACTTCGTCGGGAGTTTGCAGGGCGATATCACATTTATTGATAAATATACAAAATGGCACTTTATAGCGTTGCAATTTTTCGATCAGCAGTTCGGTCTGCGATTTGACCCCCGAAGTCGCATCGATGAGTAGTATGGCGATGTCTACCGCACGGAAGGAGAACTCTACCTGAGCCTGGAAGTCGATATGTCCTGGGGTGTCTATTAGGTTGATCTTGCGTTTTTCGCCGTTGTAGCTATGGGAGAATTGGATGATAGCAGACAGGATCGATATGCCGCGTTTGATCTCTTCCTGGAGGACGTCTGACTCGGTAGTGCCGTCTTCGATGCGACCGGGAGAGTAAATTTCACCAGCATTGTAGAGAATCCTCTCAACCAGGGTTGTTTTCCCGGAATCTATATGAGCAAAAACTCCTATGTTTAGCAGGGAAGCCATACTGAAAGGCATAGTTTTCCAACGGTCGTTTTTGGCATCCCTTTTGGTTTTTTTGCTGGGGTATTGTTGCGGTTTTTTAATAGGTAGTAGAGTTCCTCTAGCTTTGCATACTGAGATGAGTCAGTTGTTGTATTTTAGAAAAATAATTGCTTGTATTATCAATTATAAGAAAGCTTTTTAAGGAGAGTCGTATGGAAGCAGCTCAAGAAATAAATCTGGAAGCCAAAAAAGTAGAACTCATCGCCAAAATTACCCGAATCCTTGAACCTGAAATACTCCTCCAATTAGAAGAGTTACTCTTACAATTAGAATCTGAAAATACTATGGAATTGCAGGATTGGCAAAAAGCAGAGTTAGACAAAGGTATGGAGAGCATAGAAAATGGACGTGTATTTACTCACTCTGAAGTCAACAAGCGAATGGATGGTATCATAGAGAGTCTTTGATGGCGTATAGCATTGAATGGAAAATGTACAATCAAGGAGGTAAAATTTTATTTTCTCTTTTAAATGTCCCCGTTACACTTGCAAAACTAGGACAAGGGCCATCAAACTTTCCGCTATCCTCAACAATACCAGACGAAAAATCACCTCCTTTCGCATGGATAGAAGTAACGCTAAACTCATCAACTGTATCAATTCTTTTATCTCTTTCTTTATAACTTGCATAAACTGCAGTCCTAGGTCCAGATTCTGGTAAAGGCTCCCCAATCCCTTTAAAAAACCTTTCCCGTGTTTCATGAACTCTAATATTGTTCCCACTCCATTGCCATGTTCCACTGGTAAAAGTAGTGTTAACACCAAAAGGAGTTACCCGAGCAATAAACTTACCCGAACGACTCCCCTCTTTCCCACAAAAAAATTTGCAATGTTTAGCTGGCTCACCACCTGTACCTAACTGGGTAAAACAATAATATCTTCCAGCAGGTGAACCTAGTTGCTTGTATTTACTCAACCAGGAACTGAAATCAAGAACATTATCACGAAGCCATTTCAAATCTGAGTCTTTTTCAATGTGACCTAAATTGCTATAACCTGCTTCAATCGCTTTTTCTAAATATTTTAAAGAGCTATCCTGTTGATGAAGCAAACTTGCCATACAAGCAATATTATAGTAAGCGTATTTCTTTTGTGGATAATCCAGAGAAATGGAAAGTATGAAAGCCTGTTTTGCTTTTTCATAAGATTTTATGTTAGATAAAGTATTCCCATATTGATAATACAATTTAGCTGTAGGATGTAGCTTTAACCCTTCTACAAATTTTCCAATTGCTTCTTGGTATTTCTTTTGTTTATTTAGTGTTTTTCCTTCCTGCAAAAGTTTTCTTACTTGGCGACTTTTTTGTCCCTCAACTTTTTTTTTACCTTTGTCTGCATGTTGCTGTGAAAGAACTCCAAACGCTTTTTCAGGTTTATCACCATTTTTACAAGAAAAGAAAGTAAAAAGCAGAAAGAGAAAAAGAATTGTTTTCATTGGATTATTTTTCATGGTTAAGCATCCTCTATGATTAAGATCTAACTAGTAGATAAAAACATTGCATATGTCAGTAAAAATATTCTTGATATTACTTCTTTTCTCTTGCCAAGAAGCTCCAGAAACAAAGATACAAGCCTTAGAAACTGCAAGTAAAACTCAGTTTCTTCAGGGACGAATCAAAGACATTTTCTCTAAAATAAGATATAAAAAAGAAAAAATTTCACTAAA
>JBCCIA010000025.1:0-25545 GCA_039028475.1 Spirochaetota bacterium
ACTTGACTAGATGTACTAGCACATAAGTCTGAGGGTGCATCCTTGTGATGTTGTTTTCTCAGTCCGGGTCAAGTTTGGTCGCTGGAACCGGGCTGAGAGCTATTTTCACATAAGTACATTTTTACTATTAATGTACTTAGATACTGTGATAAATGGCGAGAAATCTGTCTACTCTTTTTTTGTGGAATTATTTAGGAATTGTGGCGAATGAATCTGCCCCTACGAGGTTTTAGGGCTGGTAATTTCAGCAATTCTTTAAACCAGATTTCCCTAGTTTAAAATTAGAGAAATCCTGGTCGATTGGAGTCGAGATGAAATTTATTTAGATGACAAAGCAGTAGTACAGACTTTATTGTTTTTCTTTGTATATTTATCTGGAAATTTAGACTCTGCTTTTCCCGAGATTGGATTCGAATTTTTGCCACTTAGGGAAAAAAGAATATCTTTTCCTGACTGTATAAGTGAACCACTAACTGTAAAACTTGCAGATTCTTTTCCGTATTTATCTATAATTTTAGTTTTACATTTTTCATTACAATTTGGTTCCAGTGAACCCTCTGCACAAGTATTATAGCATTCTGTTAACTCATCTAATGTAAATTCTAACTTACCTAGTAAATTTATAGATTCCCCTTCTTTTTTCCATGTAAGCCTTATAACATTTTCATCAGGGTTTAGATGATAGACCCCGGTTCCATTTTTTTTCAGAACCAATGAGTCTACTATACAGGAAGGATCACCTTTAACTAGTTCGGCGTATTTACCTCCATTAAAACAACCTTCTATAAATTCTGCACTGAATCTACCCTCTGAAAATTGAATACATCCAGACTTAGCAGATGGTGCTTGTTGTTTCTCATTAGGTTTTGATAAGTCTGCCGGCTTTTGCTCACTTTCTTTACAAGAGTAAATCGAGCAAAGAAATCCAAATACGATGATAATCTTTTTCATAAGCTGTTTCCTGTTTCACAAAATATGTATGTATTATAACCCCCATAAGCTCCCAGCTTTTTACTGCCAAGAGCTCAATCGTTCTTTTAAGAAATGGTTCGATTCATATAACCTTCATAGATTTGTCTTGGACGCACCTTCTTATACTCACCCTTCTTACGCAACTCACGCCAATGGGCCATCCAACCGGTTAACTTACCAATGACCTGCATCGCAGTAAACATCGTCTTAGGAATCCCCAAACTATGGAAAATTACACCGCTATAAAACTCTAGGTTAGGATAAATGTTTCTCTCTAAGAAATACGAATCAGTGGAGACAATCTCATTGATTTGCATAGCAAGTTCAGCAATTTGATCCATTTTTTTGTCTTTGTAAAAATCAAGGAACAATTCGCGGGCAATGATCGAACGTGGACTTTTACCAGTGTAAGCGGTATGGCCAAAACCATTGGAATGTAACTGAATTTCCCCTTTTTTGATACGGTTGAAATATTTGACTGGGTCACCGCCAAACTCAATGATATCTTCTATGAGTTCAACCGCAGCTACGTTTTGCCCACCTTCGCGAGACCCCCAAAGAGCCGAAATACCAGAACTAATCGAAGCAAAGAGATTGGCTTGGGTACTACCGACCAATTGCACAGTAGTCGCTGCTGCATTTTGCTCGTGCTCTGAATACAAAATCCATAGTTGGTTGAGGATTTGGTCATAACCTTGTGGTACCTCATATTCATATGTAGGTAAAGAAAATAGCATGTATAAAAAATTTGTACAGAATGACAATTTGCTCTGAGGATAGGTAAAAGGTTGTCCAATCATCTTTTTATATGAGAAAGCTGCGATGGTACGAATCTTAGAAAGCAATAAAGCAATCTGATCCACTCCCTTGTCAATACTCTCTTCGTAATCTGAGGGATAATAGCTAGACAAGGACATTACCATTGTGGAAAGAACAGCTAGGGGATGGGCATTTGCAGGAAATCCATCGAATAAGTTGATCATATCTTCATGGATCAAGGCATGATTTGTCAAACGACGCGAGAAATCATCTAACTCGTCTTTTGATGGCAAGTCACCATAAATCAATAAATAAGCGGTTTCTACAAAAGTAGTTTTATAAACAAGGTCTCGGATATCATAGCCACGGATCGAAAGTGTATTCTGTACAGGGTCGCGATTCGATACACTACTTGTAACCATGCCTGTATTAAAAAAGCCAGGGTCATAAGTAACTACACCCGCTTTTTCCGCCAATCGTGATATGTTAATTCCCTGTCGCTGATCTGCTCCAGTAATCACAGGCAACTCATACGACGTGCCATCTAAAACTAACTCTGCTTTTTGAATCATATCTACACCTCAAGTTTAGTATATTGGTTCGTTAAGGTCCAAGCCTTACCCTATTTTGTAACCCCTAGTACATTCGCATAATTTCCTAAATCGTACAAACCAGCAATACAGCCAGTCATCAAAGTACCCAGTGTCGCCGCCCAGAGTGCCTTCCACGCAACGCTACTAATGTCGTGTGCTTTTTCTGGCACCAAATTGGAGAAGCCACCGATAAAAATACCCATAGAGGGGATGTGTGCAAATCCACACAACACATAGCTAATGATGAGCATCGCACGTTCCGTCAGCACCCTATCTTCTGCTGGTAGCTTCATGATTTGGCCCAGCATAACATAGGGAGGTACGGAAGTTTTTAACAACCGCATCCCTATGAGCTTAGAAGTCATCCAAATCTCACCGATATCTAAGGACACACCCGTCAAACAAGTCAAAGGAAAGAACAATGCACCCAGGATATTGTCAACTGTCAGAAAAGAAAAGACAGATTCGCCTCCTCCCGTTTCACTTGCAGGAAATAAATACCCCGAAGCAACCCAAACTGCTATAAATCCACACAGTACAGACAAGGTGTAGTAACGTGGTTTGTCTTTTTTCAAAGCAAGTAGAAGGGACATCGCAATAAAGGCGACTAATTTGATAATCCCACCCGTGCTAGCCGCAGAGCGTTTAAAGATTTCATCCGATAGAGCCACAACCCCCAAAATCGCGATAATTACCGCTGCAATTCCTACGGCTATCTGCACACCATCGATGGCTCCCTTGATGAGGGCGTCCATATAACTGCCCTTTTTCTCATCGCTACTTTCCTCTTCCTCTGGCAGGGAACCCATTGTCAGCGGTTTGCCAGTCTCGGGAATAACAATCTTAGAAATGACAAAACAGGCAGGAATCGTTAGAATAGAAGCGGACATCATATGCCCTACAATATTGGGAAATGTTGGTTTGAGAAAGCTCGCGTAAATCGCCAGTACAGTAGAGGCAATCGAACCAAAACAATTGGCTAAAATAGAACAAATTTCACTGCGAGTTAGGTTTTTCAAGAAAGGCTTGATCGCAATCACCGATTCGATCCCGACGAAGATATTCGCCGAACCAGCGAGTGACTCCGCTCCACTGATTCCCATCGTTCTTTGGAAAAAGCGCGCAAATACCTTTACGATAGGTTGGATAACATTCATGCGGTACATTAGGGAGATAATGGCGGAAAAGAAAATGACCTGTGGCAAAGCGCGAAAGGCAAATACATAGCCAATTTTGGGAGCCGTTGGTTTGGCAGGCCAAAGGGAAGTATTGGCGAGGACTCTACCAAATAAAAAGCTAGCACCTTTTTCCGATGCATCCATGATAATGGTCATTCCATCGTTGAGAACGAGAATTCCCTGCCTGGTAAAGGGTACGATAAATACGAGTAAACCTATTAGTAACTGTAAGGACAGCCCCCAGCGAATCACACTCCAAGGTATTTTCTGACGGTTTTCTGATGTCAGCCAGGCAATAAAGCAAAGCCCGAAAATTCCCAAGAGGGATACAAAGTTTAAGGTTAGATTCATATCATGGACTCCCACTCCATGATTTTAGCCGGCAGTTAATATGCAAGAAATAGAGATTTTTTTTGCTGCTCTACATTGATTTAATTGCAGTTCTGGCCAATCTTACCGACATCTTGGATGTACTGTGTAGAAACATCTTGGTAATCTGCACTGGCCTGTTGGAAGGATGGCTTTGCTTGTGCTTTCTGGCGTAGAAAGGTTTTTCCCTGTGAGGATATGCGCGTATCTCCACGGTAATAAAAGCACTTCGGAAAACGCTGTGCTTCTACCAGTTTGTTTTGCTGCCCTTCCCACTGGAAAACTTTTTTATCCTGGGAGATATAAAAGGTTTCTCCCTGTTTATCCCATGTAGCGAGCGGCACCCCAGGAGCTCCAGCAAAGACAAACTTATCTTGCATCAAAATCCGTGAATCGTCGAAAGAGACTATGTCTACATAGATATCACCAGGGCGTGGATTCTGAGCAACATTGCTATGCAAAACTACGAGTTTGCTAAAATCGGGAGAGGGAATTGCTGCGATAAGATAGGTCTTTGGCTTATCACTTTGTGCTGCTAGTTGTTTTGGGCCAAATAAGACTTTTTGTGAGGTGGCGAATTGTGAAGTATCAGCTATATAAAGAACCTCACGCGAATCCATCTTACCGAATGTATCACTAAGCCCACGCAAGAGTACGATACGTTTGTCATTGGCATAGATAGAGTCGTTCATCACCCAACCGTTAAAGGAACCAACAACCTTAGTAGCAAATGTTTGGGAATTCGCTCTGTAGCTGTGTTGGAGTAGCGTAGCCTTATAGTCGCGTGTCAAGTAATTCTGACTGAGTGGATACCAGGGTAGCTTTGTTTGGTAGTCCAAGCGAATTTCGTAGAAACGCTCTTCTCCTTGCCACGAACCAGGCAACCATTGCTTGGTATCTTTCCAAAACAACACCTTGCATTGGGTCAATGCCAAACAACATAACAGAAATAATTTTATTTTTTTCATAAGTTCCTAGAACAGGCGGGAAACGCATTCCCTTCCTAAGGGGTGGTTTAAACCACCCCTTAGGAAGGAGATATTAGGAAACCCGCCTGTTTGTCAAGACCATCTAGATTCAATTATCTTTTGTTATAATCATTCTTAGCAGTACTGTGCGACTCAGAACGGCCACCTTGGTATACTGTGTAGTAAGGTGTCCACCTATAGTAGTTGTCATAGCAAGTTTTTGTCCAGAACCAACCACATCTGTAAGACTTAGTGATTCTGCCCGTTCCACGTGGACAAGACTTGTCGATATCTGCTACCTTATTGATGTTGCAAAGCGTATGGTTTGCCAAGACTCCGTCGTCGTAGCCAGGAAGAAGGGGGCTAGTGACATACCAGTAATCACTCCCTTCTCCGGAGGTAGTGTAAAGCCTACGCCCACCGGATTGGTTGTGATTGAAACCATTTCTTGCTCCGTTGGTGCTTACCGAACGGTCCAGCTCTCCACCGGTGGAATCAAAACCCAACCAGCCAAGGTATGTGCTAGAAAAGTCGGCAAGCTCAGAACCGCCTGATGCGTTGGCCATGAGCTGGATTCGGCTAATGTTCAAACCAGAAGGATTGTGCAAACCAAAATACGCAGCTACTACCAAACCACCTGTTGAATGGGTATAGATCTCACAGTTGTTAGAACCAGTGCAAAACTTTTGCATCGCGTTGTGCAATTGTCTCTGTGCACCACAGTTATTCCAACTGTAAGCCCCACCACTCTGGGTTCCATCAAAGCCTACATAGCGGGCATTCGCCACCCCATTTGTATCACCACCCCAATATCCCCCTTTGTCATAGTTGATACTGTTGAAGCTGCTAGTCACCGCATCGCAGTGATTGTCACTAGAGCGACCGTGGACAAATAGTTTATAAGTAGTTGCGAATACTTCACCACTAAAGAAAGACATAACTAAAAGAGTAAAAAATATTTTTCTCATTGTTTTTGCTCCAAAAATTTAGCTTAGTACCATGATTGGACGATAAGTGATTAGCAATCAATGCAAAAATACAATTACAAGAAAAATTTGTAAAAAAAGAAATCCTTATCTATATTCTTTCGTATATACAAGGTTAGTAATATAGATTTTGCGTATATTCAAAGATTTTTTTCTCTTTTCTGTAAGAGGTGGTTTAAACCACCTCTTACAGAAACACTTTACTCTTCTTTTAAATAGGTATTTGCATTAGAAATATATTGTATTCAAAAAGCAAACTTCACTCTACAACAACTTGGCAAAATTGGATCGCATCTCCTTCTGGCAAAGGTTTGTTTTCCTGCAAAGCGGCGCCAATTCTTTGGATGATTTCTTTGTCTTTTTTGTATTTTTCCAGGTTCTCCTCACCAACAAATAACATTCCATCGCGTAGGTAATATTCCACGCCAGCAATGAGTAGCTTATCGGCTTGCTCTTGGTACCCCAATTCGCGGGTAATATTCCTCAATTCCCCCTGCACGTCTTCTCTCTGCGTTTTACTTACCTTACCTCCGGTTTGGAAGAGCAAGGTATAGGGAACCGACTCACCGGCTTGGCTGCGGTGCAATGCGCAGGTAAATCGTTTGTCTACGATCTGGTTGTTAGTGGAACCAACAGATTTTACAACATTTCCCTGTGTGGGAGAAGGATTGACGCCGTCTTGTTCTTTGCCACAGAACAACAAACCGCTCAATACCCAGGCGATAAGAATTTTTTTTAGCACTTTCTTTCCTCAAATGGGTGAAATTCGAATCTCATTTTTTCTCCAATAGACGCATAAGCCAGCATAAAATCCGTTTACAGTAAAAAACTCTAAAATATTGTCTTCTCCAAGCACATGCCGCAAGACTTTCACAAACGATTGGTATCTTTTTTCGCCATCCTCTCTCTTCTGTTAAGTGGTTTTTCACCGCTCCTAGCCATTGATGACCTGTTTAACTTTGAAAAACAATACCTCGCAGAGAGAATTGAATACGAAAAAACCAGACGGCTCTGTCTATTTCCCTTCCGGCAGAACGGCAGCGATGCAAAGGCGAAGTACCTGCAATCTGGGCTACCCTCTGTGCTCTACTCGCAACTGAGTAAGATCAAATACGTTTTTGCCAAGGATGTGACACCGGAAATTATCTACCACGAATTCGGCAAAGCAAAACGGCAGAAACGGAAAAATAACAAGTTCTGGAACCGAAAAAAGCTAGAGGATCTCAATGCAGGGAAAAAAAAACTCGCAGTAGACCAAGACCCGCGTTTTATCCGTCTGTCACACAAGCTCTACGATACCATCGAAGCTCCCATACCTGGTAGCGAATTGGCCCTCGCGCAGAAGTACAAATGCTTCTATGCCATCAGCGGCAGCTTTCGCAAATCAGGGGAAGATAGCTTAGAAGTACAGGTGCAGGTCTTAGAACGCAAGCGGGGAAGCAAACAACAATTCTCCCACCAGTCCTCCTTCCGCCGCTCCTACCAAGAAATGCAGCCACTCATTGGCAAGTTGGCAGAATACTTCACTCCCGTACAAAACACCAGAATTTCCGTAACTACAGGCAAAACAGAAAATATTCTGGTGTATTTAGACGAAACCTACCTTGGCAAAAGCCCTATCAAAAACTACCGTGCCCCCCCTGGAAAACACAAACTCGTACTCATGAAAGAAGGCTATTTGACCTCAAGACACAACATCCAACTCAAAGCCGGAAAAAACTCAAAGTATGCTCTCGAAATCCAAAAGATCCCACAAGAGGGCAAAATCAGCGTTACCTCGGAACCAAATGGAGCCAATGTGTATTTAGGCATCACCTACCTGGGAAAAACTCCTTTAACAGATATGCCGGTTCCCAGTGGTGTCAACCGCATCCGTGTCTCTGCAGAGGGGCATATCGATTACTTTACCGGTGTTGATATCAAAAAAGATGAGACTCTTGCGGTGCAGGCAAAACTAAAACCAGGCAAGACAAGCGTATACTACCGCAACCAATTCAACCTCTTCTTAGACTACACCTATTTCGATTTTGCCATCTACTCGCTCTATTCTGTCCTATTGTTCTACGGGGGTTACGCGTACTTTGACATTGAAGCGAACCGTACTTCGGACCAGCTACGAACAGAGGTGTTTCTGGATCAATTCAGCCTACTCGCCTTCGTTTCCAGCTTATCTGGACAAACAACGGAAAGTACCACTGCCTTTGCCAGCCAATTGACCTATGAAAGCATAAAGTTGCAACAAAACCAAAGAAAGGTGCGCAACCTACAAAGTCTACGCGATGCCAGTGGGGTTGCAGCAGCGAGTATGCTATTCATGGCGGCTGGTTTTTACTATTTTGGTTATAGCAGGGAAAGCCTGGACTTTGGATTTTCTTGGCAACCAGGCCGGGTTTTCCACAGCAGGCGTGAAGCGAGCGGACAGTTTCATCTCAGCCACCACTTTTGACAGGCTCAGAGAAAAGCGTCTTGAAAAAAATCTCCAAGTGTCCGATAATCCAAATACATTAGGAGCAACTTTGCAATGGATAAATGGATTCGTTTTGAAAAAGGAAAATCAAAAGGATTGTACAACCTATCTCAGGTAGTCAGCATTCGCAAGACGGAAGAAACAGAGGATTTAGCGAGATTCACTCTGAAAACAACACGCGGAGTGGCATTCTCCGTTTCCATTGCCGATGAAATTGCCGACTCAGCGCTTACCCAAATCGAGGAGTTTCTCCAAGAAGAAATCACCAATCTCTGTGAAGTCTCCTTGGAATCTGTTTTCTAACCAGCTCGCTTCATTTTACTGGCGAATTGTTTGGCTTCTTCAATCTTTAAAGAAACCATCTTAGAAATCCCGGGTTCTTCATTGGTGACACCAAAAATAGTACTCGCGCGGGCAATCGTTGGCGGAGCGTGTGTAATGACGATGAACTGAGTGACATCCTTGAATTTATCTAAGATTTGGCAAAAACGTGTCTTATTGATCTCATCTAACGCAGCATCCACCTCATCCAAAAAGCAGAACGGCGAAGGTTTTACCATATAAATAGCAAACAATAGGGCGATCACCGTAAGCGACTTCTCTCCACCGGAAAGCAATTTTAGGTTTTGGAAGTGTTTTCCAGGCGGCTCGGCAATGATTTCAATGCCCGTGTTGAGGAGGTCTTCCTTTTCGGTAAGGACAAGCTCGGCTTTGCCACCGTTAAAGAGAGTGCGAAAGGTTTCACTGAAATTGTTTTGGATGACTTCAAAAGAATCTAGGAAAAGCTTTTCCGACTCCTTATCGATATTGCGTAGTACGTCTTCGATGTCTTTCTTACTCGCTTCGATATCCTCTTTCTGTGCCTTGTGGTGGTCGTAGATCTCTTTGACTTTCTGGTATTCGTCGATAGCCATAGGATTGATAGAACCGAGTGTTTGCATGTCAGATTTGATGCGACGTACCTTGGCGTCTTCTTTCGACTGCTCCAAAGTAACATCCTTTTTCTCTTCTTCTAACTCGGACTCTGTCATCGAGTAGTCGTTGTAAAGTTCTTCGTTGAAGGCGTCCAACTGCACGTTGAGAGCCGTAACCTTGCGTTCCTTTTCCGAAATCAACGGCAGCAAATTCTTAAAGTCTTCCTGATCCTTCTGCGAAGAGGCCTTCAAGTCTTGTATACGTTGGAAAATACCCTTCAGCTCTGACTTCTCGCTTTCCAAAGACTTACTCATATCCAAGAACTCAGCGTAGGAGGCATCGATCTGCTCTTCCAATTTTTTTACCTCATCGGCAAAGCCCTGTTTCTTTTCCTGCAAACCTGCCAGCAAACCAGAGATATTCGCGAGTTTTGTTTTGATTTCCACGAGACTCTTGCTGACGGTTCGGTGGGATTCTTTCAGGGTATTCTGTTGTCCCTGCGCTTCCAAAATCTTTTTTTCGAGCAGGTTGACCTCTTCTTTCTTCTCTTCCAGGTTAGCCCGTAAATCCTCTACCTTGGTGAAAGACTCTTTGATACTACGAGAAAAGTTTTCATTTTCGAGGATCAATTCTTCGATCTTACTGTCAATGGCCTCTTTTTGCGCCAACATTCCATCTTTGTCAAAGAGAATGGACCTAAGCAGGTCCTCTATATTCAAGAATTCTTGCAGCTTTACTTGGTAAGCCTGGAACTCCTCTAAAGGAATCTTGATATACTTTTCAAAGACACCGGAAGTATCTTGTTCGTATTTTTGCAAGAAAGAAGTGAGGTATTCTTTCAACTGCTTGCGTTGTTCTTCTGAGTTGGCAGCCTTTTTCTTGCTGTCCTCGATTTGATCGATGAGAGAGGTAATGATCTCCTTGAGACTTTCGCGGAAATTGACATGTTCGGAATCATTTTCTGAGAGTTTTTTTTGGTGGTCATCGATAGCTTCGAGCTCTACTTCGATAGCTTTTTCAATGGCAAAACGCTCATCGTTTAGGGTCTCAATACTGGTCTGGGTGAGTTTGATTTCCTTGTCTAATTCAGCGATCTCTTCTTCTAACTTGGCACTTTCCTGAATAAGCTCTTCTTCTCTTACCTTGTCTTTTTCTAGATTCGCCTCTTCCTCTTCGATCCGGGAGGCATACTCTTGCATAATGCTCTTGTTTTTATCAACTTTTTCCCGCATGATTTCTTTCTGTGAGAGAAAATCTAAGAGCTTCTTATCGATTTCCGAGATTTTCTGCTCTAATTGGTATTTTTTTCTTTCTTGCTCTTCGATTTCCCTGGATTCTAGCGAGAGACGTTCCATAATCTCGTCATTTTTTTGTTTGATTTCTGCCAATTCGGTGTTAGATTTACTCAGACGCCTTTGGAAACTCTTCCACTTGAGGTAGCGTAGGTTCTTGTCGGACTCGGTGAGTTGGGTTTTTAGGTCAAAATAGGCCTTGGCTCTTTCGGCCTGTTTCTCTTTACTTTCCAACTCCGCTTCCATAGAGCGCATGATGTCACCGATACGCAAAAGATTCTGCTTGGTCATATCCAACTTTTTCACAGTTTCCTTGCGTTCGACCTTGAACTTAGAAATGCCTGCCGCCTCATCAAAGATGGCTCGGCGTTCGTCTGGTTTCGAGTTCAGAAGAGCCTCCACCTTGCCCTGCTCCATGACAGAATAACTGGAACGCCCCACTCCGGTGTTCAAAAGCAGCTTTTCTACGTCCTTGCGAGCCGCTTTTGCATCATTGATAAAGTATTCGTTTGTCATATCGGGGTACAAACGGCGGGTGATATTGACAATAGGAAAGTCTAGGTCAAACAGACCAGAGGAATTGTCAAAGGTAATGGTGACACCGGCAAAACCCGCGGGCTTGCGGTCTTCGGTACCGTGGAAGATGACATCCTCCATTTTTTCTCCACGCAGTCCCTTGGCACTCCTCTCCCCGAGTACCCACTTCATCGCGTCGAGAATATTTGATTTACCAGAGCCATTGGGACCGACTACAGCGGTAAAACCTGGGTCAAATACCACTTCTGTCTCATCTGCAAAGGTTTTGAATCCAACAATCTTAAGGCTTTTTAGAAACATTTTTTTATTTATCCTGTTGACCAATGAAACATAGTATCCAGAATAATCAATAAGAATTATGTCTCTAAATGATCCAGAGGATTTATTCCAACGCAAACCCTACCTACAGCTTTATTTTGCCGACATTCCCAAGGTAGAAGAAAATCCCTTCCAATTGCTCTCTGCCAAGAAGGAGGGAGAATACCTGTTGGCCTTGCAAAATAGAAAGCTCGCCAGTGGCATTTCACCACGTACCCAGGCATTTCGCAGCTTACCCCAAAAGGCATATCCTAGTACTGATTTACTAGTTGTCTTGGGCCTAGGCAACCCCCACCTACTCACGGCTGTCGATTCCTTCGCTGCACCAGGACAAATCGTTTTATTTGTGGACTTCCATATCGATGTTTTTTATCCCCTATGGCAAGCGTTTCTGCAACCCATCTTAGAGAAGGAGGGTCGGCATATCTTTTGCGGCGAACACAGTCTGAGCTTACTCTGGAATTATATCGACTCCCTACCGATTGAACGCCTATCCGGGATTCGCTACTTGCAAAACCCATCGAGCATATCCTTGGCACCGGATTACTACCGCGAAATCGAAAACCGCATACACCAAATCTTTTCATCCAAGATGAGCGACCTGCTCACCAAATTTGAGTTTGAAAGGATCTGGGTAAAAAACACCCTATGCAATGCCATAGGCTTCCACCGGCAGAGCCTACGTCGTTATAAGGTGCAATCCCTCCTGCATAAATATGACAAGTTACCCGCAGTCCTGGTATCTGCCGGCCCTACGCTGCGCCACCATTGTGAGTGGTTAAAAACGGTACGCGACAAGGTATTTGTGATGTCCTGTGATACTTCCCTAAAGGTTCTAAAGAAATTTGGAATCACTCCCGATGCCGTGATAACCCTAGACGCCCAGACCCACTCTATCTTCCACTTCTTAGGAGAAGACCTAGGTGATGTCCCCGTTTTTGCTGATATGGTAACGTCTCCAGCGTTGATTCGCAAACTGCAGTGTTCTTCTCTGGTTCACAGCATAACCGCAAAATTCCAAGTAGATGCCGCAGGCAAGCCCGTACGGGAAGTGACGGCAGGCTCCGAAACCGCAGAAGAACTGATTGGCAAAATAGGTGATATACAAAGCGGTGGCAGTGTGGCGACGACAGCCTTCGATGTTTTGCACCAAATGGGATGCTCACCTATTTTTCTCATCGGACAAGATTTGGCGTATACCGGAAGAGAAATCCATTCCACGGGCATACACCACAATGAAAAATGGCTCTCTCTCATGAGTCGTAGACAAACCCTGGAAAAGATCAATGAAACCATCGTCCGCAAACGCAAAACAGAATACATCCCCTCCTGCAATGGGGGAACTGTACTGACAGACTATGTGTTAAAAATATACAAGCAGTGGTTTGAAGAATCGGCGGGCAATTTGAGTCTACCGATTTATAATGTAAACACGGGTGGTGCCTTCTTAGAAAATATAGAGAATATCACAAAAGAACAGGCTACTCCTCTCTTACAAGACTACCCCGAACACGGCTACCCCTGGCGAGACCTTCCACCGTGGAATCTCTCCGAAAATATCCAAGAAGGCCTAGCACCCGCTAGCGAACTAAAACAAACGTTTTTAGGTGAAATCCACAGGCTTCGCGAAGACCTACAAAACCTCGCAAGTGGAGCATCCACCGAAGCTTTAATGAATACACTGAAAGAACGCCTAACGCAAACTCCCTACATCAAACTAATGCTACGTAAGATCGAAGTTTACCTACGCCGGCACGACCAAGGACTCAGCCCAGAACGTAAAAAAGAGATCTTTGTTGGAACGCTACGTAAGGAGATCCGCTTTTTGAAGAAAGGCATTCTCGCCGAGTCAGACTTGTAATTCTAGCCAAAGTAGCGAGGCTAACCCCAAAAATAAGAAAAAAACTACCTTTTGCTAAATTTTTGCTTGACTTTTTTTCGAACAATTGTTATAAATAAATTGTAGCTGGAAACTTGACAATAGGAAAACTAAATGAAAATTCTAAATTCGCTTCTCTATTTTTTTATCGCTTACTCTGATGATGCTCTACTAGCCTTGGCAGACATACAAACAAACAGCCAAGAATACCAGATAGCACCCTTTACTGTTATAGGGTAAAACTGGAATAAAAACCAAACGTTTTTTTATAATTGCTTAACAGCATGTTGAATCCTCTTTTTTTTTGGGCAATGCAACTTGCTCACTCTATTCATCCTGGGAGTTTTTTTCCCAGGTAAATTTTCTCTCCTAATCTCTTCAGAAAAGCTATAAGAAACGATGTCTATCTATATTTGCAAAAATTCGGTGCCAAATTGCAATGGAAAAACTCTTGTAGAATAAAAGTTTGACAATGTTCTGTTTGCTTGCGAAAAGTAACTATGTTTAATTTTTTTCGTGATAAAGAAAACGTAAAGCGTGTAGAAGAGCAGGACGCAAAGACCCAAGAAGCGCTGATAGAAGGACTACTTTTGGTTATGTATGCCGATTCACAAATCAAGCAGGACGAAAAAGACGAATTGGAAAAAATTCTAGATTCCGTTACCTGGCAAAAAGATCTACGCTATATAGGAAAATACGGAGAGGTTATTGCCTATACCCGCGACGCTCTAACGAATAATACCAAATTTGAGAATATCATAACCGCAATCAAAAGCCTACCGGCTGAGAAAAAAAAGTTTGTTATCGATTCTTGCGAAAAGATGGCTCTGGCAGACGGCAAATACGACGAGAAAGAAAAGGAAATCATTCAAAAAATGCAAAGGTAAGAGTGACACCGCAACAAATTTCAAAGGCCGGAAACAGCGACCGGCCTAAAAGAATTTTATTATTTGGGTTTATGGGCCTAAGTTGCAATTCTGATTCATCAATTCATGTGCACAAAACTCAACCTTCGCATCACTCTTACACTCTTTCATGGCAGTATCGATCTCTTTCTTTGCACATTCTTCATTGCCATATTCTTTGATGTAACTGGATAGAATTTTATCCTTTCCTGGTTGGAACTGCGTAGTGGTAGCTGGTTGTTCTTGGGTTGCATTGTTTTCAGGCTGTTTGTCAGCAGGCTTCTTACAAGCCATCACTAAAATGAGTAGGAAAATGCTAATTACTAATTTCTTCATGGAATTCCTCGTAATAAGATACACAATACTAGAAATTATGTATCTGTACAAGCAATACTTTTTTACAACCTAGGTTCTTTGGTAATATTGTATTCTTCTGAAATACTGCCATCGGCAAATAGATTGATGCAGGAAAGCTCACTCTTTGCAAAATCCCACCAGGTAACCTCCAAACCATCTATGGTATAAACGGGGTTGCCTGCAAAGGTGTATTGTACCGGTAGATCTGCAAAAGGGTTTTCTAAACCGGGAAAGCCATATACTTTCCGTAGTACAAAGCGCTTGATATGGGCCTTACGACACATTTCCATAATACTAGCAATTTCTGTGTGGTTTTCCTGAGAATAGATTACAGATACTTTGGTAGGAATGGCAATGGATTGGCTAATCGCAACAAAATCGGGCATCCTTCGTACACCGGTTAACTTGTTATAGCTTTCACTTTCAAATGAATACAGAGAAATGGAAAGCCTATCAAAGAGTTCTACAATTCTTCTTTTTCTTAAGATAAGCAGTCCATTGGTGTGTAAAGAAAGCCTGACTCCAGGTATTTTTTCACGCAGCCAAGAAATCAACTTTTCCGGGTGCCGGTACAATAAAGGGTCGGTATCGGTTCCCGTAAAAGAAATTTCTTCGATTCCACGCTGCTTGCATTCTTCTACAAACCGATCCAGTCCATAAATGGGAAACTGGTGTAGGTTACTAGGGTGTTTCGCCGTCAATTTGCCAATACAGTACAGGCAGTGCATATTGCAAGGTCCTGCAAAAAGGATATTGGCAAATTTTATTTTTTTTGTATCGACGACTGTATCCATATTACAAGTTTATCAAATACTCTTTGACCCTGTCGGAGTAAAACAGTGCTATGACACCGTTGAAATTATTGGCTCCTTCTTTGGTTAAACTCCAAAAGTCTCCATTTCTATACATCAAGCCTTTACTTTCTACAAACTCGATTTCTTCCCTAAATCGTTCTTCTAGACTGACACCAAATTTGTTATAAAACTCTTTTGTATTGATTTCGCCAAAGTAAAACGAAACAGCAACCATTTTGGCCATGCCTTCCCCCTTTGGTAGAAGATACAGATCTTGGATGGGAGGACGGTTTTCCGACACATACTCCAAATACTTTTTCATTCTCCGCGCCGCTGCTCCCTGGTTGTAGGCCAAAAGATTGCAGGTAAAGGTTTGTGCTCCCAGCCCCGTTCCTAAATAGGGAGTAGCATTTACAACTCGCTCTGTCAAATAAGCGCTGGTTCCTTTATCTCCTTCGATACGGCTAAAGGTATTTTTACCTGGGTTGGCGGTATAGCCATGTTCCGCCATGAGTTCTACGGCATAGCGATTCATCTCTTTGACACGCCTTAAGACAACATCAGCCGCTTCTTTTTTGACAGCCGTTCCCTTATAACGCATACGGTAGAGGGTGATGTACTCAGGCTCTAGTTCGATTGTATGCTGGACTGTTGCCAAAAAGTCCTCGGTGCTTTGCCCGGCAAATCCATACATCAGGTCCAGGTTAAAACGGCGAAAACCAGCCTTACGAATATTCCAAGTAGCCTTTGCGTTGTAATCGACTCGGTTCAACTCACGCCCGTACCTGCGCAGCATCTCTGGGTTTATTGTTTGTATCCCCATGCTGATTCTATCGATGCCAGCGTTGCGGTAACCAGCGAGTCTATCCGGCATTTCCGCGGCCAATTTCGGTGTGGTTTCTATACTGATGCTAAAATTTGGCCCACGGTTGAAGTAGTCGTCCATAGTGTGAATAAGGCTTTGCACATCTTGCGCAGAAACTAGGGAAGGAGTGCCCCCACCGATGTCCATGCCAATGAGTTCTTTGCGACCAATCAGATTGCCATAGAACTTTAGCTCATTCTGCAAAGCCTTTACATATTGCCTTCTTGCCTCTTCTTCGGTTCCCGTGACAACTGTATATTCGCAATAGCGGCATCTCGCTTCGCAAAAGGGAATGTGCATATATAGTCCGATTGGGTCATGCGCTTGGAATGTCCTTCGGTAGAGGTCTTCGTATTGTTCTTCCTGAACACGATAGTCCCATATGGTTTTGCGGTGGGCGATCGGATAAGCCGTATTGGCAATGTTATGGTTGCGCAATCCGGCCTGGAAGACAAGCTCAGGGTTCTGTGGATTTCTCTCCTCCTCTGCCCAAGGAACGGAAGTTTGCGACACATCGGGTCGAATAAGAGTACTGGTGTTTGGATTCATAACATTGTCCTTTGCAATTAGTTTGGTTATATTTAAATATAACCAAACTAAAAGTCAATCTTTTTTATGTTAAAATTGAAAAGGTTTTATTTTTTTTAATAAAAAGCTAAAAAAGGAAAGAGATCAACCTGTTGTTTTATTCTCTATATATTCAGTTGCCGTTTTTCTCATTAGGTTGAAAAAGTTTTGGTGGCAATAACTCAAATGCTGATTGAAGTGGTAGGCTGATTGGTAAGCCTTTACAATGTCTTCCGTCTTTTGTAAAATAACATAGTCATACTTCTTAAATAAGCTCCTATCAAAAGATGGATCACTTGTATAACCTACTTCCATTTCATACATATTTTCCGCTTCTCTTCTGATCTTTTCATACAACGAAAGATCAAAATCTTTTTCGGAAATTACATCTAGTAACTTATCCTCATAAAATAGAAAAGAAGCATCAAATCTATCGCTACGATTCCTCAGTTCGGAAATAGTTACTGGCTTGAAATGATTTAAGCCAAATAGTAAAAACCCAGGTATCGCTTGTTTAATCATAATTTCTTATATCTCTTAAAACTTTTTTGGCAGTACTTCTAATGCTAACAATTAACTCATCCTCCGTCATTGCCCTATGAAATAGGAAGAAAGAATTGCTTAAAACAATCACTTAGGTTAAAAGATTGTAGCAGATCAACCAAAAAACAAAACTTTTTCAGAAATATACGTCTACTTTATGTCTAAAATAAATAAATTAATTGACTCCATTTTTTAGTCATATATGCATAGTTATTGAGTGTTTTACAGCGTGTCTGAAAATAAGCATAATCTTTAGCCAAAGGTAAGCTGCAAGAGCCTGTGGCTTTGTTTTAAGACAGGCTCTTAGAGGTATATATGAGAAGTTTCTTTGCAATTGTCTTTTATTTTTTATTTTTAGTCTACTGCTCCCCGCAAAAGGGCCAGAACGAGAATGAACAGGTATTTTCGGAAGATCAACCAAAGCAGAACGTGGCTGACTTGGTTGCTAAGGCTAAAAATTACAACAAAGTGGGAGTTGCTTTGCTAAAAAAAGAACCGGAAAAAGCCCTGCAAGCCTTCCGCAAAGCTATGCAAATCGATCCAAGAATACCGGACTATCCCAACAATGCAGGTGTTGCCTTGTTGCAACAAAAGAAGTTCCAAGAAGCGATCCCTTATTTTCAAAAGAGCGTAGTGCTGCAAAAAAAGTATGCGAGAGGACATTACAACTTAGGAGTCGCCTACCAGAATGCCAAATTGTACCACAAAGCCATTCCTTCGTATCATAAAGCGATACAGCTATCCCCCAAGTCTTCAGAGATCTATTTCAATCTGGCGATTTCTTACGAGAAAAGTGGAGATAAACGGCAAGCCCTGCGTTTCTACCGTAAGTTTGTCGCAACTGCTTCGCCACGCCGGGCCAATATCATCCAAGATGCCAAGAAGAAAATCGAGGAATTGAAGAAAAAATCCTAATAGGGTTAGGTATAGGGAAAGCTATGAGTTTGCGGTTGCGTAATTTTTTTCAAACTTCTTTTACGATTTTATTTCGTTCGAAGAAGCTAGCGGAAGAGTCTTTGAAGTATTCGAGTAAGGAGTTTCTCTACTTTTCCCTACGAATGTTTTTGGTGTTTGCAGTTTTATTTACACTTGTATTGCTTCTTTCCAACTTGAACTACCAACGGGAGTTGAAGCTGCTCAACTTTGTCCAGAAAACCTATTTTGCGGAGAAGCTGTTTCCTAAGTATTCTTATTACTTTGCCGAGTACAAGTTGTATTTTCTTTTGGGCTGGTTGGTATACGCTTTGCTAGCGGCTATAATACGGTATTTTTTCTTGAAAATATTAGGGGAAAGCAATCTACAGTTTTCTTTGGTGCTGGCCTTTTCTCTCTGTGCTACCTTGCCCTTGATGCTGGCCAGTTGCATTGGCAATGTGACCAACGATCTGTTTCCCTTCTTGCCCAATCGGGATTCCATGTCTATTTTTATACAATTGCTGTTTCTTTTCGGTATTGTGCTGTTGGCGTTTCTTTGGGAGGCGCGGATCTATATCCACTGCAATAAGCGAGCATTTGCGACAAATTTTGGACGAGCATTTTTGACTTGGTCGTTGCCTATGATTGTTTTCTTTAATTTTATGGGATTGGTGTTTACCAATGGTACTTCTCTGTAGAGACAAAGATTAGTTGCTTTGTTGACGAGAAAGATAAACTAGGAAATATTGATATATTTTTATGAGGTTTTTTATGAAAAAGTTTTGCATTTTGCTTTTAGCCGCTGTATTACTCTTTAGTACGATTTCTTGCAATAACAAGGACTCTAACGACGATTTAACGAGAAATCTATTTATTCTGTTTGCCTTGCAACAGATTGATGAGAGCAATAGAGCCAATGCGATTGCCCAGCATCCCGGGTGTTCTTCTCCAATTACGGCTAGCAACTTTAGACAAAATATAGATACGGATTCCATTGTTAAAGCGACTCTAACAACCAGTGAAAAGCTGGTAATCTATGGTTTTAACATGCCTAGCGAGTTTGGAAAATCAACTTGGGGAAGAGTGTATTCTGGAGACCCTTGCACTACTGGAATTTTTTCAGATGTAAGCAGCAATTTTACTGTTACAGTTGATGAAGTAAATTTCCAATCATTAACTTTGACACCTAGTGCAGCGGGAACTTATACATTTGAATATACCTATAGCTCTTCCTCGTTGGAACAGGCTATAATAGAATAGTAGATAGATATGAAAATTATGAGAAAAAATACATTTAGCAATCGCTTTGTTTTTTGGCAGCGTACAACGGCTTTGGTGTCTATTTTTTCTCTAGTATATCTATTGCTATTTCCCTCCTATGAAATGCACGCTAACCCCAACCATTTCGTGCCAAACTCCCTGCTGGGGGAAGGGTTTGATGATAGCCGGATGGAGGAGACCTCGCAGCAAGCGGCAGTAAAGCGAAATTTAGACACTTGGCAGAGCCATATGGATATTGGTCTAGGCGCGTACCGAGCCGAGTGGGAAATGGAGTTAGACTTACAAATCCAGCAACACCTGGGCAATACCTCTACCTCCGACTATTACAACGACAGCGAAACACACCACGACTATGCCGCGAAGGTATACGCCGCAGAGAAGAAAGCCCGCCTCGCCAACTGGGAAGCGGAAGCCAATGCCTATATTTTGCTGAAACGCTCGGAGTATTCACAGGGTTTTACGGAAGAAGCTCTGGCTTCGATGCAGCAGTACCTATGGGGAAAAAACTACCAGGATTTGCAAGACCTAGGCTCAGACGAACTCTATACAGAGCTGCGCAATTGGTACAGCTCGTACAATGAGCTTCTCACCGAAGGGGAGGATCAATTCAGCGACTACTACCAAGACCTCTACGACGAGTTTGTCGGCTTTCGCGACACTATTTTGGCGCAGCGGCAGGAATACCAAGAGAGTTTGCAAACCGCCTATTCCTACAAAGTGAACGTGATAAATGGGGTGGATAGAGAAATTGCCTACTTAAACTCACAGCTCTACAGCCAAAACAATATCTCTCTGTATATGGAGTTGGGTAGCTCTCCCCCAGCAGGTGTAGATTCCTTAGACAAATATATAGAAACGTACAAAGATACCAATCTAGACATCCCTACAGAGATTGCCAAAGGCCATTTGCAACTCAATGATGCGAGTGGCAACGGTTTGTTAAAGTTGATCGATGATATGTACAAACGAACCACCCCTATCCTATTGGCAAACCTCAAGCAAAACATAGAAAATGTATTCAACTTCAATCCCAACGAGTATTTTACCACAGCCACAGCAGACATTCCCGCCATTGCAGGGGTGGCGCAGGATAGCTTGGAACCTGGGTTGGACTATTCCGATATTGCAAACCATTCGACAGAGTTTGCTATGACAGATTTTGGCACAAAAGTATACACTCTGCTGCAGAGCTTTAAAGACAACAACATTACCCAGGTGCGGAGCAGTGTGAACGATTTGCTGGCATACATCAATGACAAGAGTAAGCTCGGTGAGTTTGTCAAGGAGGGGAAAAGTGTCGACGAAGTGATAAACGATAGCGGTACCAGCGTACGATCTGCCTTTTACGACCAAGGTTCCCAGCTGTACTACCAAGAAGAGATTACCGACAAAGACGGAAATAAAGAAAATGTAGTAAAGAGCAAACTCAAAGATTCGGCACGCGGCTTGTTCTACAGCGTATACGCCTTGGATGCCAAATTGCAAACCTTGGATATGACGATCAATTGGGCAGAGCTGGATTTCTCTGAAATGGACTACTCTACCGTTTTGACAGAGTTGTCGGATGATGTAATTGCCTACCTGGATAAGCAAGAAAAGTATACGCGTAGACAGTATCTAGACTTTGAATCCAAGATTCTTGAGCAGCATTATAACGGCAAGCGATTGGATAATTGGGATAGTTCTATTGCCCGTGGGAACATTGATTTACGAAATCAAACACACCGTGACTTGTATTTAGAAAAAGATCTTTACAATGAAGGTAACCCTTATTTTCAAACAATAAAAAAATACATTGAAAACCCTTCTTTACAGGAAAATATTGATACTCTAAAATATGTTATAAAGGATTTAAATTATAAAACAAAAGAAAATATAGTCATTTCCAACATTCACAACGTAGACCTCTATGCCTTTACTCCGAATACAGGAGGAACTTGGAATAAAATTTCTGAGTGGAGTGTGGGTGCCAGTTATAAAGAAGCCCTTGCCGCTGGCAACGAATTGGCTTTGACCAATACTGTAATTTCTACAGATAATAGACTGCAACAACTAGCGGCTACGATGAGTTCCATTAGCACACGATCCGATACGCGTATAGAAGGTGTATTGAATGGTCAGAAAGTTGCATTGCAGTATACAGGCACCTTATTTGGCTTTCATTTTTACGATTATACCACCTATATCCCTGATTTCCAGAATTATATCGAACGTTATTTGGTTTGTTCAAGCCCCACGCAATGTGTCGGTGTCAACCAAGCCGCTCAGGAGTCCAAGTTTTACTACCGCTGGGACTATACCACCAAAGACCTGAACATGCAATCCAAGTATGAAACCTGGAAAGAGTTCCACAAAGAAATGGCGACACAGTTGAGCCGCTGGCAAACTCAAGTACAACCAGCGGTATCTACCTGGGAATCGAATGTGAATTACTACAAAGAGTATGTAGACCAGTGGACAGAAGCTGCCACCGACCTCTTGGACGACGCTTGGGAGTCTTACAAAGATTCTGTGAAGGAGTTGGATGCAAAAAAATCCACTTGGATCGCAAAAATGCTCGAACAAAAGATAGAAGGGGAAAAGAAATGGCAGACCCTCTTCCAACAGGCTTCTACGCAGGCAAGCGTTCCTGGTGAGGAAATTCCCGTGTTTTTGCAACAAGAGGAAGATTTGGCTGCTACTGGTGTATTTCTGAACTTCCAGGAGAAAATTGCTGGATTCCAAAAAGAGACGTTTTCCATTGTGGCACGAGACGAATCGGGAAGACTGGGCGATACCAAAGAAGTTGCCATTTACGACCCGAAAGTCTCTCTAGCGGCCATCGACCCAGAGAACCTTGATTTTGCTAGCGAGTTCCAGGATACTTTGGCGGGAACTAGCAACTTTTTGCTATTGAAGGGATACAACGAAGAAATTGACCGTACCCAGGAAGCCTACTACCAACGGTTTGAAAAAGAAGCGATTAAGTACTACCAGTATGCAACCATCGTAGACGATGACCACAAACACCTCTATGAGCCTAATGACGAAGGGCAACTTGTCCTCACTAGTATAGCACAAGCCCAAGTAAATGCCTGTTTTGATATGACTGCTAGCGAGTTGGCAGATAGTGTAGCCAGTGGAGTTTGTGGTGGGTATTTGCGCAAACTTTCTGAAGAAGAATTTAGCTATAGCCGTAGTGGTAACCAAATCACCGTGCAAAAAACGATCCACTCCGGTAAGGCGCGAAAAGATGAGAATGGCCGTTATGTCTCGGTGAAAGAAACAGCTACAGAGACCATTACCCTCTCTACCACACGGCATGTGAGTTTGGCAGACGTGGAAGTTGCCGCTGGTGCCGCTTCTGGTTCGCGGCTGTTTACAACTTGGGGACGCGATCAGTACAAGGATGTACATACCACAGTACATGGGACTTGGGAAGATGGTAAATTGGTGCAAGCTGGTATTCTGGATCTGAACAAGTTTTTTGAACAGGACTCCGAAGAACTACGTTTGGCAATCGAGACAATTGATGAGCTGAACCTAGTGAATAGCGAAATTTTCCAATCCGAAATTGTCCGCTTGCAAGATATTGAACTGGTACAAGAGGCTCTTATGGCTTCGGCAACGGGGGGAGCAGAAGCGGCCAATCGTGTCGTCCAAAACCAAGTTCTCTCTACCGTTACCGGATGGCCGGTTGGTTTTATTTCTGGGCTGCAAGGTGCCGTCCGTAGTGGGGAAAACCTCAACGATGCCATGCGCCAGTCTTTGACAAATTACAGCAAGCAATTGGCGATTGGGGAAGTTTCGCGCATCACTGGCATTCCCCCTGCCCTCGTTTCCCAGTACATCACCGATCAAACCACACGGGAGCCACAATTTTACGAAACAGCCGGCTTTAGCTTGGGCATGCAGGTTCTGGGAGCTATTGTTGGTGGGATTGTAGGTTTTATCACTGGCGGGCCTGCGGGAGCTGTCTATGGGGCGATGACAGGTATGGCGATTGCCAAGGCTTCGGTTCGCATCGTACGAAAATCTGCCAACGGAGAACTGGGCAACTCTATCGCTGCTGATATTGTCGACATCGCCGCCAATGCCGCGGTTGCCTATGCCGGCCTACCTTTGGACGTAGATGTCAGCTACGACGCTGTAAACGGCTTTGGAGGCTCGATAGGCGTAGGAGTTGAGGGAGTCTCAGCCGGAGTTTCCTTTTCCGAAGGAGAGGGAGCGGGAGTCTACGCTGGCGGAGAAGTGGGAGGTGTCGAAATAGGTGGAGAATATACCGAAGGGGGCGGCTTTTCTGCCGAGGTAAGCCTTCCTGATGAAACAGAGATTGATGTCTCGCAAAATGGAGTTACTGTCTCGAATGATGATGTACATGTGAATCTCAACCAAAACGGGGCAAATGTTTCGCTAGATGGCGTTGGCCAGGCAAACGTCACCTGTACAGGAGATTCTGGTTGCTCAGGGAGTGTAGACGCAGAAGTAGGAGACGGACAGTACATCCAAGTCTCTGGCAATGGACAGGGTGGCGGAGTCGCCTATATAGAACGCGAAGGTAGCGATACGCACTTCGAAGAAACTAGCTTTGGTATGGATTGTGATAGTAGCGGTTGCAGTGCGGTCGCGGACCAATCCGAGTACTATGTGGATGACAATTATACCCATGTAGACTCGGATACTTTGACAGTGGATCTTGGAGAAGGATCTTTGTCTGGTAGCCTGGCTACTACGGAAACAGAAACTTACCATGACAATGGCTCTAGCCATACCTACGAAGACAGTACAGTGCTAGATGTGAACTGTTCGCCAGCTGGTTGTGGTGGCAGCCTGTCGCATGTGGAAACTACAGAAGACACTTACGTTACAAGCAACGGCGATACTACTACGATTGTGGACACAGAAACGGCTTCTGTCGGTTGCGCAACTGGTAGCGGTTGTGCTGGGAGTATTTCCGACACACAGGAGTATTCGTTCGAAGGCTCGAATGGGGATACCTACAGCGAAACAGAATCTTCTACTTTGGAAGTAAGTTGTGGAGGTGGCACTGGTTGTGGCGGCTCTTATGAGGACACACATTCAAGTGAGCAGGTCACGCACAATGCGGATGGTAGTAGCAGCACACATTCTGAAAATGAATCTTCGACAATCAACGTAAGCTGTACCTCTGTGTCGTGTGGTGGTTCGTATTCGGAAACAGAAGAAAGTACCTCTACAGAAGTTGCAGCAAACGGGGATAGCCATTCCGCAAGCAGTTCCACCTCCTCTAGTGTCGGTTGTGATACGGAAACTGGCTGTAGCGGCTCTTATGCAAATACAGAAGAGTCTAGCTCTACCATAGGGAATACAACGACAAGCCACTCCGAAACAACAAATGTAAGCTGTGCCGCCGGACAATCCTGTAGTGGTAGCTATAGCTCTAGCGACTCCACAGTTGTCACAGGTGCAGATGGTTCTACAACCGTTGTAGATTATACTGAAATTGGTGCCGATTGCCAAGCCGGTGGGGCTTGTTCAGGCTCCATAGCCACAGATGAGTTAGACGACATACACAATTTGGTGGATGACATCCAGAACTTTGATATCAATGATTTGGTCGACTTACCCGTAGGTGTCGACAGAGCAGAACTCTCCGCCATCGTCACAAGCCTAAGTCCCGACGAAGCAACTGGTTTTATCGACTTTTTGCAAAACAACCCATTGGCTTCCGCTGGAGCCGCCGCAACGACCGCAGGGGCTTTGCTAGCTGGGTACTACTACCTAACAGGGCGTAGGGAAGAAGAGGAATTAGCAAATTTATTGGGTATTTCAACAAATGATGGATCAACAACAGGAAATGCTCCAAATATCGGTAATGGTATTTTACCAGGAAATAATGATTCTAACTCTAGTGGAGGATTCGCTGCACTTTTAGGAGGAATTTGGAATGATGCTGTAGATTTTTTCAAAAACCTTATTTCTGTAAATCAGGAAGACGAGGATAAAAGAAAAGCTAAATTTGAAGAAAACAAAGAAATTCCTAATGAATTTTTAGTTACTGAGTCAACTGATCAAACTTCATTTGAAGCTAAAGGAGAGTTAACAGAGTATGTAAATAATTGGCTAC
>JBCCIA010000026.1:0-25157 GCA_039028475.1 Spirochaetota bacterium
AAACGTACGCCCGCGACGATGATCATGTCGGCTTCGTGTCTAGCGCCAAAGCGTGCCATTTCCAGTGAATCGGCTACACAACCGCCTGTTTCTTCAGCAAGTGCTTGAATTTCGGGATCGCGAGATTTCTTCACTTACTTGCCTTGCCACTACACCTGCTGCCAAACCGTATTCGTCGTTGCTCTCTGCAAAAATTATTTGTCGAGAAGAGTTCAGTATACTGTTCTGACCAGCGGCTTGGAATGTTTCTGATAAGCCTCCCCCCTGTGCCCCAAAACCAGGAATTAGAAACAATAGATCTGGAAACATTTTTCTTAGATTTGCCAATTCCCTTGGATGGGTAGCACCCACAACAATTCCAACCCTATTGATATATTCTTTGTTTAAGGAATTTGCTAATTCAGCCACTTTATGGTAGAGCATATTTTCTTCCTTATACAACTTTTGGGTTTGTAAATCTTGTGATCCAGGGTTTGAAGTTAAACAAAGCAAAAAAACGAAACTTTTTTCTACTTTTAAAAATGGAACAATGCTATCTACACCCATGTAAGGTGATAGAGTAATTGCATCCACGTGTAAATTTTCAAAATAGTAATTTGCATACTCCTTAGCTGTATTTGCTAAGTCGCCCCTCTTGGCATCAGCAAGGATGGGAATTCCATCATAATTTAATTTTATATAACGTACAAGCTTTTCAAATTGCATAAGCCCTGCACTGCCAAATCTTTCAAAGAAGGCAATATTTATCTTATAACAGGAAGCATATCGGTGTGTTTCATCTACAATCCTTTGCGAAAAGTGGAATAGTGGTTCAGACCCTTTCGCGACTGCAGATGGTATTTTTTCTATATCCGGGTCTAAACCAACACATAAAATTGTTTTTTTGGTATTTCTTCTCTTGGTAAACTTTTGATGAAACATATTTAACTCTTTCTTTTTACGTATTTCTCAGCAAAGTTCGGTAAAGCAAAAGAGGCTTTGTGAATCTCTGGATTGTAATATTTAAGCCCTCCAGGAATCCTTGCGGAAATACCAGGAAATTGGTGTGGGTCTATTTTGTTTGAAAGAAAAGTAAAGCCAATCATCCCTGACGGATAGGTGGGGATAGCAGTCCAATAGTAAGAGTATTCTTCAAAAACATCGGGTATAAACGCAAACAATGACTGGATAATGTCGCCATGATAATAATAACTTTCCGCTTGTGTTACACAAATACCTGTTTCCTTTAAAGCCGCTCGCATTGCCTGGTAAAAAGGCTTCTGAAATAAAATTTCAGCAGGCCCAATTGGGTCGGAAGAATCTACGATGATAATATCAAACTTTCCCTTTCTATCTTCTACGTATTTCGCTCCATCTTCATAAGCGTGTATAACTTTATCATCTTGCATAGCATTGGCTATCTCGGGAAAATACTTTATTGACATATCAACTACCGCTTTATCAATTTCGCAGAAATGAACTTCTTTGACAGAAGGATACTTCAGAACTTCACGTACAGTACCGCCGTCCCCTCCTCCTATAACTAAAACAGATTCAGGATTAGGATGACTTAACATCGGCACATGCGTTATCATCTCATGGTATGCGAATTCATCTTTTTCTGTCATCATAATGACTCCATCCAGTGTAAAAACCCTGCCAAAAGCCTGGGTTTCAAACACATCTATCTTTTGGAATGGAGTTTGGATGGAATCCAACGTCTTTAAAACACGCATTTTTAGTGCACGTCCTTCTACTAACTCCAATTCTTCATCTAACCATAGTTCCATTAGTTATATCCCCTTTAGAAACGATTTGTAACAGTCATACGTAATTTTCCGCCTTTAAAGTATTCTTGCGAAAATTCGCTCACTACCAAAGGATCGTATTCTTTACAAGAAAAAATGTCAAGATAAGAAGTATTGGTCTCATTAGCAAAATGGGCAGATATACAGGAGGTCTCAATCAATTGAAACATAGAGTACCCTGCGACTCTTTCGTCTTCGCCGAAATGAACCACATGGCATTCACCGAAACGCTTCATTTCTATCAACTCGCACAACTCATATACATACTGTTTGATGGCCTCCGCATCGCGTATCAATGCAGGATCACACTTTTCTAAATCAATACTTGTGAGTAAACCCCAAGCACCAACAGCAAAACCTTGTGTATTATTTATAAATTGGTTCATCTTTTGTGAACGATTAGATATAGCCGTTCGACTCTGGTGTATAGAATAAGTAATTTCTTCTCCAGTAGAAATATTGAATTTTGCCTTCAAAGTAATTGGATTGACAAATTCACAATTCGGTTCACGACTAGTATTCATGTGGTGGATTGATTCGATATTTTCGGTATCAGTTGGAATCGTAAGATATAAGTCTTCATCAATTTGATGGATCAAAGATTTGGAAATAACAGTTGATAAGTCATCTTTATGCAGAACCTTTCCTCCCCAGACAGCAACAGCTTCTCCAGCAAGAATTTCTGATTCAGCAAACAAACCAACTTTATCTTGAGTAACCGATAGACGTAATTTCTTGTTAATATAAGAGTATTGCGAAACAATAGAGTTTTGAACACTTACAGACATAGATATCTCCTTAATATTTTACTATAACGTTGTGATTTAGCGTTAAGCTAAAGATGAAATGGTAAGAGATTTCTTAAACCTGCGTTAGATAATTGGAAAAATAATAACCAAGTTCAGATCGAAAGAGACCTCGGCCCTTTGTAGAAATCTGTAACGAACCTGGAATAACATAAATGTTAGATTTTAATAAAGGAGGGGAAGAACTCTGTGTTGCTTCTATTCCATTTTGATAAAACATCTTATGCACCGACCGGTTTGTGACGCAAGGTTACGCCTAAATTAAGTACACCGCGTTTCATCTCAACAACAGACACATTTTGAGCATGGAAATTTTCTTTCAAATGATTCAACGCAATATCGTTGTCAATCAAATCTCCACAAGTGAAAATATCTACAGCACAATATCCATATTCGGGCCATGTATGGATACTCAAATGGGATTCAGACACAACTACCATACCACTCACACCATGAGGACTAAATTTATGAAATACCGGCTGAACGATTGTCGCCCCAGACATTTCAGCAGCTTGCAACATAATGTGTTTTACAAGCTCTTCCTTATCAATTGCCTCCCTGTCACAATCATAAAACTCAGCAATTACATGTTTACCTAGTGCATCCATTTTTATTTTGTCTATTGCCTCCTCAAAAAATTTCAGTATAAATGAATTATGACTTTGAGATAGAAAATATTTTCTTGTCAATATAAAAAATATTTTTTATATTACCATTCAGAAAAAAGTATTTACAAAACCAAGAATAATTTGGAAGCATTATCGTTTACCCTTATATGATTCATACAATTATCACCGACCTTGATGGCACTTTATTGGATAAACAACAACGCATTAGTATCTTAAACCAACAAACTCTACAAAAGGCTATAGATGCAAAACTAAACGTAATTTTCGCTACAGGTAGGAGGCTACGTGCAACACTAAAATTAGCTGAGTATTTTCATGGTAATATAACCATCATCTCTAATAATGGCCAAGCTACATCTTACTTTCCCCATAACCTTATGCAAAGTTCGGAGTATTTTGAGCCTTCACAAATTGAATTCGTTGTTAACGTTATGCAAAAGAAAAAGTTATTACCTATATTTCACGTAAATTTTTTTCTCCAAGGTATTGATTTAGTTGCAAGCAGAGAGTGCCAAGACCCTGTTTATCTCAGTTATTTATCCAAAAAAGAGGAAAATATAGCTTATAAAGATCCTCTACAAATACAAGATACAGTTGAGAATGTACTTATCATATGCTACTTATGCTCATCTTATAAGAAGTTAGAACAAATACAATTGGAATGCAAAGCCATGGCATCTGCTGCCAAATTAAAAACAGTCCTAACGAGAATCCCTGGAGTTGGTCCCTGCCTTGAGTTTCTTCCAAGCAATATTTCTAAGTGGTCAGCAATAGAAAAGTTTTTATTACAAAACAAACTCCCGCAAAAGGGGACTATTAGTTTTGGTGATGAATTGAATGATATGGAAATGATCCAAAATGCTGAAATTGGTGTTGCTATGAACAATGCTGATAGTAGGCTTAAAAAAGAGGCAAATATTATCTCGCAGTTTTCCAACCAAGAGAGTGCAGTCGCAAAGGAATTACTACGATTAAAAATTCTTTAATTCAGTCCTTGTATTCCTCATAAATGGCTTCAAAGTCCGTGGCAGATTTTACAAAAGCTGCAAAAATTTGCGGGTCGAAGTCTTCAGGGAAGGTGCGGCCATCTCCTTTTTGGATGATTTCCATAGTTTTGCTGTGTCCGAATGCTTGTTTATAAGGTCGTTTGCTACGTAGAGCATCGTATTGATCACAAATAGACATGATTCTTGCTGAAAGTGGTATATCTTCTCCGCTCAAACCATTGGGATAGCCCTTCCCATTCCACTTTTCATGGTGGTAGAGGGAAATCTCTGCTCCAATCACAAGATAGGGTGAAGTGGACTCTTTCAACATATTGTAACCTATCGATGTATGAGTTTTCATAATAACCCATTCCGCAGCATTTAAGGGACCTGGTTTCAATAAAACTGCATCAGGAATACCTATCTTACCTATATCATGCATAGGACTCCCATAGAAGAGTAGCTCTCCAAATTCTTTTTCGCAACCTAGTTTTTCTGCTAATAGCTTACTATAATGACTAATTCTCTGGATATGAAAGCCTGTTTCTTCGTCTTTGTATTCAGCAGCACTACAAAGAGCATTTACGGCTTCAATATAGCTATTGCGTAAATCCATTGTTCTTTTTTTGACCTTTTTCTCTAAGATCAAATTGTTATTCTCTAACATATCGTTATAGGCTTTTAAACGGATCAGATTTTTGACTCGAATAGTCACTTCCATGGTATCAATCGGCTTATTTAAAAAGTCATCTGCTCCAAGCTCTAAAGCTTTAATGCGAGAGTTTCTATCATTTAGAGCCGTAATCATTATAATAGGAGTATTTTTCAATTTAGGATTTTCTCTAACTGATTGTAGAACTCCATAACCATCGATACGTGGCATCATTAAATCTAGTAAAATTAAATCAGGTTTTACTTCTTCCGCTTTTTCAATCCCTTCTTTACCATCGCGAGCAAAGAATAACTCGTAAGGAGAATTTGCGAGGAGAGCTTTAAATACCTCTAGATTTACCTCCTCATCATCGACGATTAATATCTTCTCTCTTTTCAATGGATTACTACTCTTTGATCTTACGTTTCAATTTTTCTTTGCGGTCGCATTGTTGCTTTGTTCCTACTGCTTGTTTTCCTAAAAAGCCCTTACAGGTAAAAGAAAAGTTCGTTAAAGCAAAACTAAATGGTGGACGCAAATCGCCTACTATTGCAAGCTCTTCTGCCCTATCCAATAATTTATCTAAGTATATACCTTTGCATTTGCGTGCAATTGTTTTTGCCGCTTCCGCAGCAACATCTAGCTCCTTTTTCGCTAAATGCTGTACCAACCAAGAACAAACAGCTTGTTTCTCTTCTGTGGAGTAATTTTTCATATTCCTGGGAGCGAGTAAAACTGCTTTTTGTACACGAAGATTAGCAGTATTGGCCAGTTTTTGCAAACTTGTAAAAGCCTTGAGACGACCATATACCATCAAGTTGCGGTATCCTTCCACAGTCACTTCTATGTTTGGGTGAGACTTTAAAATAGAGAGTAACGTATCTTGTAAATCATAGATTGTAGACAAACGTGTAATAGCTGGTACACTATAAATCACAAAAGTATTTTGATTTTTCTTCAATCCTTCTAGCAAGGCTTCTACAACAGATCTTTCTACCCTAGATGGTTGTTCTTTGAGACTATGCAATTCATCTTTTACATATCGATGCAGTACATAAGTAGCAATAGATGATACTTTTTTCTCCTGTGAGTTGAATAAAATAGCTACTGTTGGCAAAATATGAGCAATTCCCTTCTTCTGGATGTAACTCCTAAACTTCTGCTCTGACTGGTTTTTACAGGAATTACGAACCAATAGGCTACTCTCTATTTTGAATTGGCAATTTTGCAGCAAAGATTGTAATAAAGTTTCTACTTCTGGATCTACTCGTAAAATCCTACACTGGCTACAAATAAGAAAAACGACTAACAATACAAGTTTACTTTTCATATAATTTGAGAATTCTCCTTTGATTCGTACGAACTAACAGGCTTTTTTGACTTTTCCATATCGTAGAAGCTGACCAAATTGAATAGTTCTGCGTTTTCTGTACAAAAAATACTTTGATCAAAAATAGCAACAGTATAAGAAAACACAAGAAGTGGTAGGGTAAGGTATGACTAGAATCATCTTCGTTTTGCAAAAAAATCATTAAGGGAACAGACAAGGTAAACATGCGAGACACATTTTCATACACCGACCAAAAGTGGTAATAGCTAGCAACTCCTACCATAAAAAAAACAAATAGCAAAGCCAAACGGTATTCGAAGGCCTTGGTTAACTTACCCGTGAAAGTTGCTACGATACCAAGTAAGAAGAGTAATAACAAAGGCAAGCGAGATAAAGAGCGTAAAAGGGGCTTCAAACCAGGAACTGTTGGACTCACAAAAGCCTGGTAAATCTCTTGCAAATACCTCATTATACCTTCTAAAGGCACAATAAAATCCGTTAGGCGACTTGCTCTCCAATGTGGAAAAGTAATCTTGAGATAGAAATGCCAAGCAAAAGGAATAAAGAGAATGGCTAAAACCCAAAATATTTGCTGGTAGTTGCGCTTCCATAGAGCTTTCAAGCCTAAGGGAAAAAATAAAAATAAAGCAGGTTCTTTAGTGAGAATGGCCAAACTAGCAAGCAATACAAAATACAAATACTTTTGTTTTTGGTAGAAATAATAAGCGATAATGACTAAGGAAACCATTACAGAGTCACTAACCAATACACTATAACTTCCCAATGAAAAAGGAGAAAGAACATAAAATAATAACAAATACTGTGTTCTATCCTGCAACATCCTTCGTAGAAAAAAAACAGAACATATAAATAGCGATAAGTTAATAAAATACATTCCAAAAACAGCAGCCTTCTTGCCAAAGAGACCAAAGATTGCAATCAAAAAGGGGTAACCAATGCGTGGGGCTCGGTAGCTCTCGTCAAAGCCTTTCGGCCAATCTGTGGAAAAATTACTTATCGGCCGAGAAAAGAAATAAAAAATTTGTCCATCATAACCGTTCCCAAGGTCTCCTTTATACCCTTGCATAACTACGGCTTTTCCAGGAACTTCCACAGAGTTTTGCAAAACAAATTCTTTACCGAAATTGATCATTGATGTGGGAGAATACTGGTATTTCTTCCAAATAGCAAATGTACAACAAGCATAAAGAAGTATAAGGCAAACTAGTAAGTATTTTGGCTGAGAAAAATGTCCAAGCCTCATCTTTATTTTTTCCATGTGATATTTTATAAAACAGGCAATTGCAGTTGGCGAGCCAGTAGACTAGCTGATTGCTTTGTTGTATAGTCCCCTACTTCAAAAATTATATCTGCCGCTTTTTCATAACAAGGCAACCTACGTGCCAAAATTTCTCGATAGGAGGTCAATTCACTCAAAGAAGGGCGAGTCGGGTCATCTTTTACTTTCTGGATGAGGTACTCAGTGTCTTTTGCAAGGTATACAACATTGGCAATCTTTTTTAGAGCAGCGAGTTTTTCTTGGCTAAAGAATTCTTCACCAGACTCAGCGACATCAAAGAGAATTCCTCCTCCACAATCCAATATAATACCATTGGCAGTTGCAAGCTGTTGCAAAATTTTTAATTCCAAACAACGAAAAGGTCGCCAATCTCCATTTTGCTGTTTGACAAAATCAGGGATGGAAACTCCTCCATTCAGATAGACAGCAATCAAATCAGTTGTCAAAAAAGGCATACCTGTCAATTTAGAAAGCCTACGCGATATTTTTGATTTTCCGACGCCCCGAGGACCTATAATAGCAATATTCACAGTTATGGATTTTTTAATTCGTTAATACTTTTTTCGAGTTCAGGAATGGCTATGAAATAGCGTTCTATGTCTTTTTCTGTTACTTCTGTCTTCTGTAAAGCAAAACTCGATATTTCATGCGATAGCCCTCCTATATCGATCCCGATTCCTGAAATAATGGTGATTGCATTTGCAATATGAACAATGGAAGTTAGGAGTGGTGAGTTTTGTGCCTCTTTAGGATTGTGGTGGAAAGAAACAACTTCTCGTAACTCAAGAGGAAAATTCCAGGCTTCTAAAGCCCTACGACCTACATCTTGGTGATCATAACCAAAGTATTTCTTCTCAATGTCGGTGAAGCTTTGTTTTGACGTTTTGAGTTCATTTTTAATCGCAAAAACAACTTTTGGAAAGAATTGGGCTAAAATTACTTTTCCAATATCGTGTAAAAGACCAGCAGTAAAGACTAAATCTTTGTCTATGGGTAATTTCTTGCTTTGTGCAATTCGCGAAGACAACTCGGCTACAACCAACGAATGCAGCCACATTGCGTCCCCTTCCAATTGGTAGCCCTTTAATTCTTTGTGTAAGATACCTTTCGAAGCTGTTAAAACAACAATTTCTTTGACTGTTTTAATCCCTAGAGTCATCAGAGCTTCTTGGATCGTTCGAATGGGTTTACTGGCTCGATAGTATGCTGAATTGGATAACTTTAGAATCGATGCGGTAATAGCCGGATCTTTAATAATTTCTGAAGCAAGCTCCTGAATAGATACAGCGGGGTCTTGTACCAATGTCATAACCTTCAATACTACACTAGACATAGGTGGTAGTTTATTAATGTCACTCAAGACTGAATCGATTTCTTGTTTCATCACCATTTGGTTCATCCCCCTATCTTACCCTGTACAGGAACTTTTCCATTCCAGCCTTCTTTAATAAAATACGGCCATCTTCTAAATATAAGCTAATGGTTCTTCCTTCATGCCCACCTGTGTCATCGACTAAAATGGGAATTTTCTTCTCTTGTAAAAATTGCTTAACATACTGGATATTGTCTTCGCCAATATGTTGCAAAAAGCTGGAACTTAAGTTTTTAAACATGGAGGCACCACCAAAAATCCGAGCTGAGTAGCTACCCAACTGGCATCCTTCAGCCGCCATCATTTCTAATAATTTGGGTAAGGCAGTTTCCGCATATTTACCAGGATTTTTGAGCTTATCTCTTCCAAGAGAATCTTTGGCAAGCATAATGTGAGCGATCCCCCCTACTTTCCTATCAGGTTGGTACAATACTACGCCAAGGCAAGAACCTAGAGTTGTTCTTAAAACATAAGGGGATTTGCCGAGTTTTATTTCAGCAATTCCGATATTGATAATTTTATAATCCCGGAGAATCATACAAGTCCTGATTCATTGATACGATTAAATCCCAAAATGTCAAGTTAAGAGGAAAATTTGTTACTTTTTTTTGAGATTTATTTCTTGCAACGCTTATAATTTAAAATTTCATAACCTGAGGAATGTCTAAGAGCCTGTTTGAAAACAAAACTACAGGCTCTTACAGCTTGTCTTTAGCGTAAGATTAAACTTATTTTAAGATATGTTGTAAGCGACAAAAACCAAAATAGGAGTCAATCATTGCACAAACAGGTTGAAAATGAAAACACAGACAAGCCATACACATCTGAACCTATCCGAACTCTGAGAATTGGCGATTGTAATGTAACAATTCTTGGTACAGCCCATGTCAGTAAAAACAGTGTGGAAGCAGTAAAATCCTTCATCGAAACGGAAAAACCTGATACAGTTTGTGTAGAGCTTTGTGAAACTAGGTTGGGTTCTATCAAAGAACAAAACCAATGGAAAAAGTTAGATATATTCAAAGTTTTCAAAGAAAGAAAAATGTATCTCCTTATGTCTAACCTAATACTATCCTCATTCCAAAAAAAAATAGGAGGTGATGTAAAACCCGGAGATGAATTTCGCATGGCTATCGACAAAGCCAAAGAAACGAATGCGAAGCTAGTTCCCATTGATAGAGAAGTACAAACAACCCTCAAGCGTTCCTGGGGGACTGTGGGATTGTTTTCTAAAATGTATCTACTCTCTGCCCTCATAGCGTCCCTACTTGTAAAAGAAGAAGTTACACCAGAAAAGATTGAAGAAATGAAAAGTGAAGATGCGCTGAAAGATCTATTTTCACAATTGCCTAAAAAATACGATGAAGTCAAACGGGTCATCATAGATGAAAGAGATATTTATCTAGCCGAAAACATTCGTCAGACAGCTGCCCATTCTAAGAATCTTTTTGCAGCTGTAGGAGCAGGACACTTACAGGGGATTATGAAATACATTGAACAAGAAAATGATCTAGAACCCCTGCGTGAAATTCCACAACCATCCGTTTGGCAGAAACTACAGTTTTTTGTTTTTCCTGCGATTGTAGTTAGCCTAATGACTTTAGTCTACCTATATGGAACCAAACAAGATGTAAAAGATGTATTGTTTGCTTGGGTTGTCTTTAAATCTTCCTTGGCAGCTCTGGGTGCATTGGTATGTATGGCTCACCCTGTATCGATTGTTTTGGCTGCTTTGATAGCACCTATTGGCAACTTTAACCCTATATTGAAACCTGGTTGGATTGCTGCATTGAGTGAATCTTACCTGCGAAAACCATTGGTAGAAGACTTTGAGAAAATAGCCGAAGATTCCGAAAAATTATCGAGCCTTTGGAGCAATCGGGTAATCCGTATCTTTTTAATTTTCATGTTACCACAAATGGGCAGTAGCATTGGCACTTTTTTAGCAATGAGTACCTTTTTAAGCAAGTTACAAGGTCTATGGGGTAAAATTTTTTCTTAATCCTATAGGTAGCAAGAAAAAGATTGACCCCAAATGCCTAACAATTTGAGATTATACTAACGATTATATATTAGGAGATTTAAATGAAATCAATAGTAAGTTTATTTTTTCTTGTTCTACTGTCTGTTAGTTGTGCGAGCATTCCTATGGACAAACTAAAAGAGCAAGCAGAAGCAATGCAAAAAAAGCAGGAAGCTGAGAAGGCGGCAAAAGATCAGCAAAAAATGGAAATGATCAAAAAAGCCCAAGAAGATCAAAAGAAATAGACACAAACAGCAAAGATTGCACTTACAAGTGCAATCATTTTTTTAAACTTTTCGTTACATACTTATACAACTCTTCGATCAAAAATTCACATACAATAGCGTCTTTTAGTGTTAACGTTTGTGGTGACTCAGAGAACAATCTCTCCTGTAAGCGTAAAAGTTTATAATTGATAAACTTTTCCTTCATAGTATTGTTCTTATTGTGAGACAAACGAATGTACATAATGAATGCCCCATCTTGCATATCTATGATCTTTGTTTTCATATAGGCCTCTAAAAAAATCTTGAGCTTACTCTTGAGCGCTTCTTTATCTGGTATATTTGACAATTCTAATTCCATAAGAATACAAATATATAGGAGCCTTATTTGTATTGTCAAAAATTTACTGGGAAAGTAGATTTAGCAACTTTATTAAATTTTCACTCTCAAATGGTTTTACTACCCAGGCCTTGGCTCCTGATGCTTTCGCCTTTGCTTGCAATTCAGGACTTGATTCGGTAGTAAGCATGACAATCTTCATACTCTTACCATTTGCCATACCTTTTACAATTGGAACTAACTCTAAACCTGATTTACCAGGCATATTTACATCAAAAATTCCGATATCATACTGTGATTTTTGTATTTTTGCAATTGCTTCGTCAGCATTAGAAGCTGTTTCGACTTCAAAATCTTCGAAACTCAAAGTCATATCGATTAGGTCTAAGATCATTTTGGAATCATCGACAGCTAAGACAGATTTCATATACACACCATATCCTTTACCCTATTGAAATGGAAAACGAATCCATACACACACATTTTTTTTATTTCCTTTTATATTGTCATCAATCGTATAAATTGATATATCGGCATTGTGTAGTTGCAATATTTTTCTTACAACTGTCAATCCCATACCTAATTTAAGGCTTTCTTTCGCGTAACTTTCATCTACTGCATTGATTAGACGTAAAAACGGCTCAAAAACTCTTGTTGCATTTTTATCTTGGATTCCGACGCTACCATCAATATTTTCGTAGGCGGGGTTGAGAATTTTGATTTCAAAATGAGACTTTGTCGCAAAAAAAAGCAAAAAAATGTCATCATCAGTATGCGAATACTTCATTGCATTGATAAGTAATTCTTCCATAGCTAACTTCATACTTTCAAAAGAAAAGGTGATTTTGGCTGCAACGTTTGCTTGTGGAAAATCAGAAACCTTTATTCTCTGTGACTTGATAGCAGCCATAGTATTGAGATTACTTTTCGTTTCTTGGAAAAACTGGAATACTTCTCCCAAAGAATGCTCTTCCGTATACAAAGAATCGTTCATCATGTACTTCTGTGCTTCGGTAAGGCTACGAACTAGTTTTAAAACGATTTGATGATTTTTACGCAGAATTTGTACAACTTTTTCTGATATTATATAAATTCGATCTTCTGGAACGTGTTTTGCTTTGGCTAAAAAGATACTCAAAGCACTTGTCAAGGAACCAATTCCCTCCCCCTGCAACATACCAATATTGATTTGGTGTATGACACTAGAGGAAAGAGACTCCATATACTTCTGATTAATTTCCTTTTTCCAGTCAAAAATACGCAGCATATCTTCAAATACTCTTTCTTCTTGCTGTATTATATTGTTTCTATGATTGAGATAATAGTAGTGGTATGCCTTATCAATCGCTTCTTTCAAATTCTCTTTTGTAGCAGGTTTGCTAAGATAATCAAAAGCCTTTTTATGCGAGAGGGTTTCAATGATAACCTGCTTTTCTGTAGAAGTAGAAAGAACAATGATCATAATAAGAGGATTCTGTTTATTGATCTCGTTGAGAAGATGCAAACCTTGTTCCACATTTGGTAGCAAAAGTTCTAAAAGAACGATCTCATACTTATTCGTCACGAGTGTTGCTAAAGTCTCTCGACTCTCTTTTGTTATTTCATATTCATATCGAAAGGATTGTAAATATTCACAGGTAGATTTGCATTCTAAATCGTTTTGATCCACTACAAGGACATTAGGAGTTTCCATTCAATTGGCATGGGACATGAATGACATTAATTTGTCTATCAGATATTTAATATCTAAAATAAAAGCTATTTTGCCATTTCCCAAAGCGGTACATGCCGAGAACATACGTACAGAATCTATTAAAGCTGGCAATGGTTTGATGACTATAGACTGGTTCACCGTTATATCATCTACAATAACTCCCATATAACGTCCTTTTGCTTGCAAAACAATGATATACAGCCCCTTGGTATCCTTTTCACAACCTTGTTTACCAATAAATCTTTCTAATGACACCAATGGCACTATTTTACCACGAAATAAAATATTCCTATTTCCGTCATCCAACTCATGAATTGGCATCTGTTGCAAATCAAAAGTCTCTACAACATCGGTGGTAGGAACGATATAGTCTTGTTGCCCATTGCGAATGATAGTCCCATCAATAATAGCGAGTGTCAATGGAATATTCAAAATACAAGTAGTACCTTGGCCTGCCTGTGAGATTAGGTCGACTTCTCCTCCTAAATTAGCTATATTTTGTTTGACAACATCCATTCCAACCCCCCTACCAGATATATCAGTAAGTTCCTTACTGGTAGAAAAACCTGGACTAAAAATTAAGTGGAAGATATCATTGTCAGACATATTTTCTGAATTGGTGAGTAATCCTTGCTCCAATGCTTTTTGTAAAATCTTCTCCCTATCCAATCCCCTGCCATCGTCCTTTATTTCTATAGTAACAACATTCCCTGCATTGTATGCTGACAATTCTATCTTACCAGTGCTAGGTTTGTGTAAGGCTAGCCGCTCTGTAGGAGTCTCTAAGCCGTGATCAATTGCATTTCGAATCAGATGTACCAAAGGATCAGCAAGACTTTCCAAAATACGTTTGTCAACTTCTGTATCTAAGCCCTTTAATACCAGGTTTACTTTCTTTGCCTTTTTTTTACTCAGATCTCGTACCAAACGCTCCATTTTGCGGAAAACACTCTCAATAGGAACCATGCGCAAGCTGAGTGAAATATCCTGCAAATTGGTAATAATTTTTTTCAATTCTTCTGAAGCAAATTTCAATCGTGAGGAGTCATTTTCTAAATTGGTGAGAGTCGCTGCGAGAAATGACTCCGCAATAACCAGTTCTCCTACTGTGTCAATGAGGAGATCAAGTTTTTCGGTATGGATACGGATATCACTTTTTTTGTTATTAGAAATATTTGTAGATTTCTCGACTAAGATAGGTTGTGTGTGCAAATCATCAGACTTTTGTTCAACTGACTGTTGCGATTCAGGAAATGTAGCAAAAGACTCCACTTCTGGTTTGGATGTTTCCCCAAAAATACCAAAGGAATCTGCTATCGGCTTGGATGGCTCTGTAAAAATACCAAAAGATGCCTCAGGAAGCTCGGTATCCAAATCAATTTTCTTCTTAGGTTGTATAAGGCTGGCAATAAATGCTTCTATTTCTTCGCGAAATTTATCATCATTCCCATCAGCCGCTACTCCTATAAACGCCTTTGTCAAAAGATCCTTGCTCGCCATCAAAGATTCAGTCATTGTAAGGGTTAAATTATTCTTATGATTGCGTACTTCATTTAAGAGTGTTTCGGCATTGTGTGTCAAAGTGATAATATTCGTAAGCTGGAAGAATCCTGAATTTCCTTTGATAGTATGGAAGTGGCGGAAAAGTGTATGAACCAGCTCAGGATCTGCACCTTTTCCCTGCTCTAAGTCCGCTTCGACCTCTAGCAAAAGCCGCTCTATTTCCCCCATTATCTCTTCGGAAGATTGGATTAACTCGTCTAAAAATCTTTTTTCGTCTTCTGGGTTCATAACATTGCATAAAAACAGTCATCGGTTTTTTCAACCCATGCAGGATGCAATGATGAACCCGTACTTTGGCAATTTTGGCAAGAAGTTTTCGCAGGAAAAAGTTCAATAACGCAAGCGGTCTATACTACAACGGGCAGAGCCAGCCCCGGTATTTGTCAAAGTGAAGACATTCGTTCCAGAATTGAGATTTACGGAGTATAGGGCATCGGTAGAGAAATCAGCAGAATAACTAGTTCCTCCAGAAACTGTAAATGTACAACTGGATGCGACTGTTCCCTTTGCAATAAAAAACATAGTGCCAGGCTTATCATAGGTTACAGAGAAGGAGAGACTGGAACCATTGGTGAGTAAGGAACGAATACATGCCCCCCCAGACTCTACAGTCGGGCAATTTGCGCTAACCTCTGTCCAATCAGTGGTGGTACCAGAAGGCAAATTAGAACTACCACCGACCCAAACACCCTGACGATGGTAACCACCATATGCCGATTTATTGCCATAAGAATCTTGCACCAGAACATTGAGATAAAATACAGTACTAGCTGTAAGGGAAGCCGTATAACTAGTGATGTTTGTAGCATTAGTCATTTGCGTACCATTTGCTTCCATTTCAGCTACTGTCGTAATATTATTGGAAGTTGACTTGTATACTGTGTAAGTGAGTGAACTTTGGTCAGTCTTGCCATCTGTAGCAGCTGTCCAAGCCAGAGTCACGGAATTTGTCGCTGCAATAGCGGAGGCAGTCAGAATACCACTATTGCCAACTGTAGGTGAAATCAACAGTTGCGTTGTTGCAGCACTATAGACCTGTGCCCCTGCTAAGCTGTTTTGATCCAACGGAGTGACCGAATAGCGTAGGTAGTATTCATCATCTGTACTTTGTATTGTGTAAGCCGCTGATGCCGCTCCTGAAATAGCAGAACAAGAGCCTGTGGTAGTATTGTCAGTACAACGGTACCACTGTTGTACTGAACTGCCTTCACTGTGTCCATCTGTATCCATAAAAGTATAACTCGCAGTGAGAGTTTGTCCGCTGGCAACCGTTCCAGAAACACTTGGTGTAGAAGCAGTAGGAGCCGTATTGGTATTGTCAGAAGAAACTTGAACTGGAGTAATAGGCGAACCTGCTTCCCCAATACCTGTAACTGTTACAGTAAAATCACCATCTGTTAATGTCGGAGTGGGTGGAGAATTAGGATCCAAGGTTTCAGGCAATTCTAAGGTCATCGAGCCTAATTCAACACCATCAGCAGAAACAATGCCGATATTGTATTTACCCGCAGCCAAGTCCATAGTATAATCACCAGAAGCATTTGTAAAAAACTGAAACTCTGTATCTTTGATAGTATGAATCGTAAAATTGCTAGATTCTCCCAAACTATTGCCACTGATTGCGAGAAAACCGTTAGCTGTAGCAGGAGCTTCTGTACCTGTAGGAAAAGCATATACATAATCAACACCCGTCTTCTGCAAACGAGCAATTCTCTGGATTTTACTGCCTATGCTATCTGTCCAATAGAGATTGTAATATGAAATTTGGCTTTCATCATCCGCTTTGTTGATCCGAATGAAACCAGCCAGAAACCCTTTTCGTGGGTCAATATCAACAAAAGATAATTTATTGGGAACCGCGGTAACGATCGTAACACCGTTGTCTTGGATATTTCTACGGATTGATGTGTTTGTATTCAAAGTGGAAGCATTCATCGAAGCTCCAGAAACAACGGTTCCAGAGGAATCTTTCAATTGCCCAGTGATTTGGTAAGAGATAGTATTTGTGCTACCCGTATCATTAGAAACCAAAGCAAGCACCCTAGAAAATGCATCAGAACCGGCTCCTAAAAAAGGGTTACAGGCTTGGAAAGATAAGAAAATACAGCAGAATAACAGTTTTTTTGCGAAGGTATACACAAATGGCTCCTATAACACCAAAATATGGAATGTCGCCTAATAGCGTCAAACAGAATATAAGATTAAAGGAAAAAAAGGGATAAGATGAGACAAAAAAAATGTGTCTGGCAGCGCCCTACTCTCCCATGCAGCGAACCACATAGTACCATCGGCGATGAAGAGCTTGACTTCCGTGTTCGGGATGGGAACGGGTATTGCCTCTTCTCTAAAATCACCAGACAATTGCTATGATTGCTGAAAGAACTCCCTTGTCAAACAAAATTCATACGTATAGATAAAAAATTAGTTTTTTGCACAACCTTTGCGGTACAGGTCATAGGCTTTTTGGAATAAATCTCTTTGTTGGCTGGAAGGGTAAAAGAAGGGAGTCAAAGGGAGTAGCAGGATACCCGAAAATTGGTCATTTGACAATCGGTAGGTACAAATTGCCTCTTCTCGTACCCCTTTATAGAGACGAAACTCCAAACGGTGGTTGATCCCATCATAGAGGGGTATCAGCCCGCTAGTGTAAATAAAAGCTATAATATTCCAAAAACGATAGTCGAGGTGGTACCTCTCTTTCTCCACTAGGCGAATTTCTAATAAAAAGGGGGATGCATCCTGGGTAACTAAACCACTCCTAGCAATATGCCTTTTAAGCGCTTGTTTGTGCTTTTCATAGTATTCCCAACCAATAAAGTCTATGCGGGCAGTACTAGGCTTTTCATAGATGGTACTTTTTTTCAATAGTTCTGGTTTGCGAACAAAGCTACTACACCCTATGCAAAAAATACAAAGTAAAAATAAGAACTTATAGTTTCGCATCAAAAACCCTATCACGCCCAAGCTCAAATAAAAAATGCCGTACTACCTGCTGGATCTGTGTTCTCTGTAAATCTTTAGGGGAATACATTTTATATTTCGAGGAAAAAAACAAGAAAAAAGGCGATAGCCAACTCATATAACCACTTGCAAAGATTTTATATTGGTATTTTTTCTTCAAACGATTCTTATATAAAATACGAATGGTAATGCTCTCATCTACAACAAACCGAGTAGGAAAGAAAAAGAAACTGGCATAAAACAAACTATCATTCAATTCTCTGAGCAAGAAGTTGCTAGGATCATGTTGGAAGGCATCTGATTCCATCATCTCACGGTGTCGGTCATCGGCAAAGATGATTTGCATATGATAGCCTTGCCTAGCATTTGGGTCATTCGCAGTGGCAGCACGCTTCGCGGAAAAAACGCCTTCTTTCCAAAGAGCCTGCAAAAAATAAGACTTTAAGGTACGGCGCCCTGGAGCTTCCCAATTTAGCATAGAGTATGTAAATTGTTGCGATATCTTCTCCTTATTCTCTATCGTATGTTTGGGAATGGGCCTGGTATGGGTGATAACCTGACAGGAAAGAACCTGCAAGCAAAAGACTAGCAGGAATATAGCTCCTCTACGAAACCCATATTGGAAACACGAATTTTTTAGAATAATTAGCACGATCTTTCAGATACTTGTCTAGCAAAGAAAAACTATTTGATAATCAAGAGTTCAATTTGCTCTGCTTCGGAAAGGTAGTGTTTGCGTGGATCGATACGAAAGGTAAGAACAGCCATATAACGCTGGTAACGGACAAAAAACATATGGTCGGTAAAAACCAGTTTCACACGGTCTCTCTTACCAATTTCTTTCTGCAATCTACGCAACCAATCGCTTTCCCAGGTAACCTTTTGGTATTTTATACTTTTATCATCAATACCTTTGACCGCTTCCTTGCCATTCTCTGCATCCTGGCGGACAATTTCTTTCTTAAAGATACCAAGAAGGTTACTCAGAAGCCTCTCCCTTTCTAAACCCTTTTCCGTTTGGTTTTCTTTTTGCGGAAGTGTATTGACATAATAATCAAAGAACTCTTTGTCAAGGCTATCTTCTTCTTTGAGTATATCTTCCTTAGCTTTTGCCAATTCATTTTCTTTTGTAGCCCCTACTTCGCTCGAATTTGTATTCGTCCCATCTTGGGCAAATAATGGAAAAAGAAACAATAAACTCAAAAAAATTAGTATTCTCATCTTATATAGATCTTCGGTTCTTTTACCCGTTTCATTAAGAAAAGTCCTACAACCATAGATAGAACGCAACTTCAACTTTACAAGTTTTTCTATCGTAGAAACCTTACTTACAAACAACAACACACCTAGAGGTGGTAAAAATGAAGTATTTGGTAGAATATTTTTTAGAAAGAAAAACACTCACAAACGTTATCATTATCGCATTATTCATTTGGGGTGTGCAAACTGTAATCAAAATCCGTAAGGAAGCCTTTCCGGAAGTCACTTTCAATACCATCATAATCACAACAATTTACCCTGGTGCCTCTGCAAAAGACGTTGAAATCAATGTAACACGCCTTATCGAAGAAGAGGTGTTAGAAGTCCAAGGTATCAAAGAAGTCAGCTCGAAATCAAACGAAGGAATTTCTACCATAACCGTTTCTGTTGACGATGACTATGACCTAAGTGAACTCAAAACCGTTTATGGTGATATTGACAGTGCAGTTTCTCGTATCAAAGACTTGCCAACAAGCCTGGAAGGCAAACCAATCATCAAAATGATCAGTAGCAGCGATATGCCAATTATTGAAGTAGCTCTGTCCGGCAAGATAGAACAAGAAAAAGAGTTCATCCACTACTTGCAGGGGCAACTCTTGGCTTTACCTGGTGTTTCTTCTCTAGATACAGTTGGTTTGCCAGATGATGAAATCCATATTCTCATCGATCCACTCAAAGCCAAACAGAACTATATCGACCTGAAAAATATTTCCTACAACGTGCAAAAGAGAAATTTAGAGGGTAGTGGCGGGAGTTTGGAATCTTTTGTAGGTGAAAAGAAGGTTGTCATCTACAACAAATACGAGTCGATCCAAGAAATCCTACAAACCAATGTACGCATGTCACCCGACGGCTATGGTACAAAACTACAACAAATCGCTCGCTTGGAAGTCGTTCCTAAAGATGAAAAACTCAAGGTTCGCAACAACCGCAAACAAGGGGTATCTATACTGGTCAAAAACAAACCAGGAGCTGACTTGTTACGAACCATTGATTCGGTAGTCAGCCTATTGCAAGAAACAAAATTTCCCGCAGATCTCAAATACTCTCTGTTTAACGATCAGTCTAAAATTACTAGGAGTCGCCTAAGTCTCATGGGTGGTAACGCACTCATGGGCTTTGGGCTTGTCTTTATCATTCTCTTTGTTCTTTTTGACCTAAGAACCTCTTTTTGGACAGCCTTTGGCATTCCCTTCTCCATTTTAGGTGTATACATTATCATCCAACAAATGGGCATTTCGCTCAACGCCCTTACCTTAGGTGGCTTTGTAATTGTGCTGGGGATGTTGGTGGACGATGCCATTGTTGTTGCCAATGAAATCAATTCTTTGAAAGAAAAAGGCCTATCTTCTGATGCTGCTGCGGTGCAAGCTGTTGTAAATGTATGGAAACCAGTCCTGGCCTCCTCCCTAACTACTGCGATTGCCTTTTCCCCACTTCTATCCTTAGGTGGCCTAGCAGGTAAATTCATATGGGTGATTCCCCTGATTGTAGTGTTAGCTCTAATCGTTTCTCTCTTTGATGGATACTTCTTATTGCCGGTTCATGTAAGCCACGGTAAGGTAAAAAGATCTGAGAAAAAACCCTTTGTTATTAAGGTGGAAAAGCTATACCGTAATTTTCTCTTCCGCATATTCCGTCTCCGTTACCCAATACTAGCCTTGTTTGTTGCTCTTTTTCTCTCTGCAATGTATATAGCCAAAAATAAAATTCGCAAAGACTCTTTCCCACAAGATGCTGCCGAAGCCATTACCATCCAGCTGACTTTTCCGCAAGGCTATAGTATGAATAAAACAGAAACGGAAGTTGCGAAGATAGAAGAGATGATTTACAGACTTCCAACCGGTGAAGTTGAAGGAACTTCTTCACGCATTGGTACGCTCAGTCTCAATTCTTTCACGAATAGAGGTAGTTTAGAACACACTGCGGTCATATTCCTCTACCTGACTGGCTTTGAAACCAGAGACCGTACCGCGTTAGACATTGTCACAGATCTCTTGGCAAGATTCCAAAAACAACTCAAACCAGAGGAGGTGAAATACTTTGTCGAACTCAAACGTATCGGCCCTCCTCTAGGAAAAGAGTATGAGATCAAAGTCTCTTCCAACAAAGATGGCTTACGCGAAAAGAAGGTAGAGGAAGTGAAGGCGTACCTCAAGAATATAGAGGGGATTCGCTCCATAGAAGATGACAGAATTGCCGGGAAGAATGAATTAAAACTTAGCTTCAACCACGACCTACTTTCACGTACTCTATTGACAGTAGAAGACGTTTTACTCACCCTACGCATTGCCTTTGATGGCAGCAAGGTTAGCAATTTGGTTCTGGAAGATAAGTCATACGACATTCGCTTACGCCTAAACCAAAAGGCGAGGGCCGACAGCGCCTTCTTAGAAACACTGCCGATTCTCAACCGTGCCGACAACATGATCAATTTGAAAAACATTGTTCGTATGCAGGAAAACCCAGCAGCCGGGGAAATCACTAGATACAACGGTAAGCGAACAACGAGCGTGTATGGAACTATCGACATTAAGAAGATCGATCCATCCAGGCTACTACAACTTTTCCAAAAGAAATTCCAATCCACACAAGATGTCCAGATTATTTTAGGAGGAGAACCGGTGGAGTCAAAGAAGATCTTCAGCGGCTTAGGAGCAGCGGCTCTCAGTGCTCTAGCTGGGATCTACTTAGTCATTGTGCTCATCTTCAACTCGTTTAGCCGCCCATTTATTGTCATGAGCGCCATTCCCTTCTGCATCATTGGCGTCATGTATGCTCTGTATGCCCATAACATGCCGATTTCGATGTTTGCTGGCTTAGCAATGGTTGGTCTTATGGGGGAAATTGTCAACGACTCGATTGTCATGGTTGATACCATCACCCGTGAGTCCTTTGATGGCAAATTACGCTTTTTCACCATCATCAAAGGCACAGTCTCTCGCCTACGCCCCATCCTATTGACATCCACAACAACGGTGATTGGCCTGTTACCTACTGCCTATGGCATCGGGGGAACAGACCCATTCTTTGCGCAAATGTGTGTCGCTTTAGCCTATGGCTTACTATTCGGCACTGGAATTGTGTTAGTACTAGTGCCGATATTTTTGAGCCTAGGAGCGAGTTTGCAATTTAGGAAAGGAAGAAAGTAGATATTGTTCAAATCCTATAAATAGTTAAAACGGTATCATTCCCATAATTAGTTATTCTCTGAGCAGTGCCTATATTAGATTGATGTATTTTAATTTCAATTGTGTCACCAGCAATACATTGAATAACATCTTCGGTGCATACCTTAGGTCGAGAAGAAGGCGAACCAGAAATAGGAGCATAAGAGCCAGAACTAACGTAACTACCATTTTTATAAATATTTGCTCTTTTGTGACCACCAACAGGACCATCTGCAAATTGTACCCAAGCAAGTATTTTATATAAACCTGCCTCTGGACAGACCCAAATTCCAGTTGTCTTATCATAAGCAGAATGTGTATCGTAATCTTTTTGTTCAAACAGTACTGTATGAAATCCTTCATCTGGGATTAATTGTCTTTGGGATAAATCGTCTATATGGATTTCGGGATTAAAATACCGACAAGCAACTGTTTCATTTACCGTGATGTTATTTGTCAAAGCACTAAGTTCCACAACGCTTAAGCCTGTTGCCTCTGGTCTAGCAGAATAAGTATTGAAAGGATAAGAACCATTAGGCGACAAAACAAACCCTACACGATCTCCAGCTTTTAGATGTAAGACATTGTTATTTCCAGAAGAAACTTCAACACTAGCATAAGAAGGAACAAAACAATAAGCATATTGCGTGTCATTTACTCCCGAATGAGTAGAGTTTACAGTGATATAACCAAACCAATATTGTGCATTCGCAACGGTAGCAAGTGCACGCCAAGAGAGCTGGTATGTTCCTGTTTTTGGAATAATGTACTCATTACTATTGGAATCCCATCCACTATGAGAATCTACATTGATTCCCGATAAGGCAATAGGAGCATAATTGAGACCTGTAAAGCTAATCTGCGAATCAGATCTAATATCAAATATCGCCGGTCTCTGGCTATCTCCTTGAACCGTCGTTACCGTCGAACCCCAACCTTGGATAGGAACAGATAGCTTAAAGGAGAAATCCTCACCTGGATTGAACATCGAGTTTCCATTCACACCTGCAAAAGGATTATTTGTATCAAGACCTTTAAAACCAAGCATAAAATAGCCATAACCATTTCTACAATGCAAATTTATTGAGGATGCAGGATTAGCAATATCCCGAACTCCATACCCTATTGTATGAGCTTCCTTGTCTCCACTCCCCGTTCCTCCTAAACCTAATTTTGCTTTTAAACCATGCGGAAAAAAAACTTTTGCAGTAAGAGCATTTGAAGTACCTATGGTAAAGACTCCAGCAATCTCTAAAACATTTCCCGCTCGTCTATAACGACAAGATACATTCTGGATATCTCCCAGACCTTCGGTTGTAGGAATGTAATCTTGCCAATCTGTTATGAGTGCCCCTACACTCTTCTGTGGTTCCCAAATGCGTATGTTATTCAGTTGCAATGCCCATGATTCTATTTTGTCAGTGGCGACATGGAAGCATAGTCGGTAGTCTAAGTTTTCAATATGAGTTTGAAAAGTCGCTAAAAATCGACCCGTTAGTTTACTATCCAAGTTTTCAAATTGTATACTACTAGGCTCAAGAACCTCATTAGAAGTAGTATCAATGATATAACACGTTAAGTCACCTGTTTGGTAACTACCACTATGCACTTTATAATCTACAGATATTTGCAAGATCCTGGCATTGTGCCTTCGCTCAATTTGGAAGTCATACGATACTCCATGACCTTGTCGATTTTCTTGAGATTTTGTCAGAAAGAAATCAGCCTCTCCTGAAATAGCGTTGTTTACGTTTCGCTCCCAACCAATCTCGGTAGAACCACCTTCGCCTGATACAGGTTTTATATTACCTGCTTCTTCGTATTTCTGCCAAGCTGCTACATTGGCAGTTGTATGTGCCGATGCATCTTGCAAATAATTCTGCTCTTCACTGGAAGCAGCGCCATTCAAACGTACCCAACCAGCTCCACTATCCCACTCCAAATCGTTGTGATTTTTACGTAATTTTTCGAGTTGTTCTATTTTAATCTTTGATGACATGTAATTCCTCGGTGTTGTGTATTTGCTAAAGACTTTAACAAATATATAAGTATCGGATGAAATTTCTAAGAGTTTCTTCAAAAACTCAGTTCCTATATAGTCTTTTACAATCTATGAAAAATGGGCCTACTCCCCACAACCTACGGCATCGGGGGAACAGACCCGTTCTTCGCACAAATGTGTGTCGCTCTTGCCTATGGCCTACTCTTCGGCACTGGTATTGTCTTGGTACTAGTGCCTATCTTTTTAAGCTTAGGTGCAAGTTTGCAGTACAGAAAAGCTCGAAAATAGGTAATTTAAATTTTGTAGATCGTCAGAACAGTTTCATTTGGATTACCTGTAAGTTTTGCATCTCTACCTAAATCAGATTGAACGACTTTAATCTCGATGGTATCGCCAACATTGCATTGGATAACATCTTCCGTCTGTAACTTAGGACCAGAAGAAAAATTCGGACCAGAGCTAACAAAAGTGTTATTCTTCCATATTCCTGCTCTCTTGGATCCACCATTATCACTTGTTAAAAACTCTATCCACGATGATACTTTGTAGAAACCCTTTTCAGGACAAGTCCAGATCCCTGTTCCAGAATCATACGAATTGTGTGTATCATAATCTTTTTTATCAAACATAACTCTGACATAACCTTCATCATGAGCTATGGATTGCTGAGTAGCTGAATGCGTTAAATACCGACACGCTATTGTTTCATTGACTGTGATGTTCTTCTGAACAGGATTGAGTAAAACAATATTGATCCCTTGTTCAATACTATTTGCTCCATAAATGTTGATATCCAAAAATCTAAGGTCCAATGAATCTCCGGCATCCAATGAAACAATAGTCATTCCATTTTTTACTGTAATATTATCAAAGACACCAATAATGACATCTGTATTGCTACCATTTCGATATACCATCAAAGATCGACCGTTTGCAATACAGATGTCATTATTGGTGTCTTTGATAATATTACAGTAAAAAATGGAATGACTATTGTTTCATTGGATGCCGGAGATTCATTGGACCTTAGATTTTTGG
>JBCCIA010000027.1:0-25118 GCA_039028475.1 Spirochaetota bacterium
GTAGTACTCATCATGGGTCTGTCGTTTCAAATGACCTATTGGCCGGAAAGCCTGATCCAGCTTTTCCTAGATAATGGCTACCCAGTGCTAATTTTTGACAACAGGGACATTGGCCTTTCTACAAAAATTCCGCAAGAGGCAAAAAATAACCTAGTTTGGGATTTCTTGTTGTATAAGATGGGCTTGCAAGTCTCGGCTCCCTACTCCTTATTTGATATGGCCAAAGATGTAACTGGTATACTATCCCACTTTCAAATACCTCAGGCACATTTTGTTGGCATGTCTATGGGAGGAATGATTTCGCAAATCCTGGCTGCGCAAAATTCTGACCTAGTCAAAACACTTACTCTACTGGCAACATCTGATAACTCTAGCAGCGCACACCCACCTCAGTTAGAAATGATTTGGCGACTACTTGGCAGTGGCATCCAAGGGAATGACCTCGAATCTGCGAAAAAACGAAGGCTTCTACTGTATAAGACTATTAAGAGTACAAAATATGCAACGATGTCAGATGCAGAGGTTTTGCAGAGATTTGTAGAAAGCTATAAGAGGAATTACTCTCCAGCAGGGATTCTCAGGCAGCTCTACGCTATTTTAAGCTCTCCTAACTTACAAACATTGCACAACAAAATCAGCTGTCCTACAACAATCATTCATGGTGACATCGACCCTCTCATCCACAAATCATCTGCCTACAGAATGCACAAAAATATACCTCACTCCAAGCTGCATGTAATTTCTGGCTATGCCCATGATTTACCGCAAGGGCTTATGCCTACGATTTTTGATTACTTCTTACAACAGGAAAACTGACTGGTATGTCCAATATAGGAATCATTTTATTTGGAATTCTGCCTCTGCTTATTTTTGTCATCATAGATATGTACGCAGATGTACGCAAAGCTGCGATCGCTGCAATCGTTTTGGCTTTGGTGGAATTAGTTGTAAGTTTGTACCTATTTGGAGAAATCGACAGCGTTACTGGCTTTTCTGTTGCTCTGGTAGCCATTCTCAGTATTACTACTTTTTACACCAAAAGTGCCATATTTGTAAAATTACAACCAGTACTGCTTGGTCTTGCCCTCGCAAGTGCTTTTATTGGCTCTTACATCTATGGAAAGCCATTGTTATATGAAATGGCGTACAAATACCAGAACCAATTCCCAGCAGAGATGCAACAAAAGCTAAACCAAACCTTTATGCAAGAAATGCTCAAGGTCACAACTCTCTACGCAGGGATTAGTTTGCTATTGCATGCAGTACTGGTTTTATATGCTGCGTTTAAAATGTCAAATTGGTGGTGGCTATTGATACGAGGCATTGGAGTCTATATCTTTTTAGGAATTGCAAGTTTTCTAGCTGGACAAAAGGTTATGTCGTCTATAGCACAATGAAGAAACTCTATAGGAAGCATACAACTTACTCATTGGGAGCAGGATCGACTGCATAGACACGTACCTGCCCTTCTTTCCCACGCAACTCGTGTTCTCCCATGTCCTCTAAGTAAAGGCCAGTAGACGAAGACAAATCCTTGTATTGGGTCATATCCAAAACCTCTTGTGTTACCAATACAGTTTGTTTTAGTGTACGACATAGTTCTGTTACACGGGCTGTTGTATTCAAAACATCACCCAGGTATACAATTTCCTTTTTCAGTTCCCCCATTTCTCCTGTTATTACAGACCCAGCATGCACAGCGGCCCGAAAACGGGGGAACAGACCAAAATGTTCTTGGTAAAATTCTTTGCGAGATTCTAACTCCTGTTGGAAAAGTATCGGAAAGCGTAGACAATTCGCATGCCGTGCTGCCTTTTTAGGCAACCAACTCAGAATAATTTCATCGCCAACATATTTATAAATGCAAGCTTGGGTTTGTAGGATGCTTTCTGTCATATGGGAGTAGAAAGTATCCAAAAGATCTAAAAACTTCTTGTCTCCAATTTCTTCGGCAATACTGGTACTAGAAACCAAATCTAAAAATAAAAAAACACGTTCTTCCTGCAACGGACGGTGGTAACGACCAGAAATAAAGCGGTACAATTCCCCTCTTCCAATCAGCATTTCTAACTGCAAAATAAAGTTGATCACTAAAGCTAAAATGGCAGCTATAACAATGGTTTGCAACCAAAACGGGTCATCCTTAATGCTCTGCCAAGAGGAGAGATAGCCACTCAAAAGTCCTCCTATCGTCCGACCAAGTATCAAAAGAATCACATAGATAGAACTATTTAACAGGAGAACTCCCAGAAATGTTAGTTTACGGGCTCGTTCATGGAGATACCCATTGAAAATAAACATATGGTAAAAAGAAGTAGAACCAGCCATAAAAAAAGCATCTAAAGCACCATTTGCCGCTTTTCGCAAAGAGATTTGATTGCTCTGGATCATGGCTAAGATCATACCAAAAACCATACCACAGATTGTGATTGTAGCAACATAGCGCCAATTTCTTTTACTTGCGTATTTTAGTTTGAGCATACCTGTTTACTTATTATAACAATGACTTGATTTATGAATAGAGAAATTCCTAAAAAAAGGAAAAGTTTTGACCAGGCAGGACTCTAATGATAGGAAAATATGACTACTCCCACGCGTAAAACCAACTTTCTGGATTCAATCAGTGCCTCTGCCAAAAACCTTGGTAAAATCATATTTTTACCCGCACTTGTATTTGTCTTCTGCCTCTGGTATATTGCTATCAATTCTTTCAAATACCCAGTTAGCGATAGCTGTGTCCATTTACAAAACCGTGAGCCAAAGTTTTTCTTTGTCTTCACCCACCAAAGTATCCGTTGTTTACTGTTGCAATTCGGCAATCAAAACTTTTTAGATAAGATACCAGTAGATTGGGCCACACGAAAGTACGAAGCCGAAAAAACCCTTTTGCATTTTGCGGCAGAATTTGACCGGATAGAATCCAGCAAAGTTTTACTGGAGAATGGAGCTGAGATAAACTCGCAAGATGAGAAAGGCAACACTGCTCTACACATAGCGGCAAGGTTCGGCAACTTACAGTTGGCAAAATACCTCGTCGAAAAAGGCGGCGACTGGAAACTAAAGAACAAACAACAACAAACTGTTTTGCATTTTGCAGCCTTCAGCGAACACCAAGAAAGCCTCGCCTATTTTAAAAGTTTAGGTGTAGAGATCAATGCAAAAGATTCTTTGGGAAACACCCCTCTATACTATACTTACCAAACAGGACATACTAGTGGCATCGATTATCTTCTCCAACAAGGGGGCATAGCAAACCTTTGGAAATACCGCCACTCACAAAGGATAGAAGACTGCTACAAAAAAAAGGATACAGGGTTGAAGTCATACTTTTGGGACAACCCAGATGCGTTGCAGTGTTTTGCTGACAATGGTGGCGATCTCAAAGCTAAGATCTTTGCTACTGATTCATCCTTCACCACATCATTGCATGAAGCCATAAATCATGGTTCAATGGCAACGGTGCAATTCCTATTGGAGCACGGCATAGATATAAACCGCAAAGACAGTGAGGGAAATTCTCCTCTATTTGAAGCGTTGTCCAATGGGGATACGGAAAAAGTATATTTTTTGATAAAGCGAGGGGCAGATGCCAAAGCTCGCAATCAGTATGGGGAAAGTGCTTTAGTTTATACACAATTTGCAAGAATAGAAGAGATAGATTATTTTCTCAAGCGAGGACTCAAAATCAATGCAGTTGATAAAAAAGGCAACACCGCTTTGCATAGCTTTGTGAGCCATAACGATGTTACTTCCACACAAATCCTCCACCTCCTCAAAAAGGGAGCCAAATTAGAAGCAGTCAATAAGCAAGGCCAAACTCCCCTTTTTGCTGCAATTTATTTTGGAGAAATAGATAAAGTGAAACTTTTGCTTACAAAAGGGGCAAAAATAAATTTGCACGATAAAGAGGGTAATACCCCTTTGCATCTAGCGATGAAACCTCAAGACTCACATCCCAATATGAAATTGGCCAAAATTCTTATTTCTTTTGGAGCGGATCCAAATACCGTCAATCTGGACGGAAAAACACCTATAGAGTCTGTGAAATACCTGGAAGGGGAAACTGAGGAAATTTACCAAAACCTCATAGCGCCTACAAACAAAAAAAAAGAAGATACAAAATCAAACTCTACTTCCAATACCTTATCTGATGAAATAGATTCCTTTCTGCAAGAAGACCTCAAAAAAGAAGAAGACTTCTTCAACGAAATAGAAAAAAATGACTAGAAATTAATAATTTGACAGATTCCCCTACCTACTTCCTACTCTTTCTGGGAAGTTTTATGACTATGCAATCCTTACGAATTGATTTTGTTTCTGATGTGGTATGCCCTTGGTGTATCGTTGGCTACTTGCGTATGCAAAAAGGTCTGGAAGCTCTACAAGAGGAAGTTTCTGTCGATTTACACTGGCACCCCTTCGAACTGAACCCACACATGCCTCCGGAAGGACAGAATTTGCGTGAGCATATCATGCAGAAGTATGGCTCTACAGAGGCACAAAGCAAAGCAGCTCGTGACAACTTACGCAAAATAGGACAGGATTTAGGATTTTCCTTCGAGCACTTCGAAGATATGCGTATTTACAATACCGCGCGAGCCCACCAACTTTTGCATTGGGCAAGAGAATACGGAAAAGAGCACGACCTTAAGCTAAATTTATTTTCTGCTTATTTTACTGATGGCCGAAACATCAATGACATCTCCGTCTTATGCGAAAGAGCAGCAGAAGTTGGCTTGGATACAGAAGAAGCCGAAATGGTCTTAAACCAAGAAAAATTTGCTAGTGCTGTGCAAAAAGAAAGAAACCTCTGGATGGGAAAAATTCTCAATGCCGTTCCTGCCTTTGTCTTCCAAGAGAAGTACTTCTTTTCAGGGGCACAGGAACCAGCTACATTTACCGAGGTAATCGAGAAAGTTTTAGCAAAAGAAACAACAGGCGAAAGTGCATCGTAATCTTATCTAACTTTGCAGACAGAATCAGTCATCTAGCAAATCCTCTACCATCTGCAATAATTGTGCTGGTTTGAATGGTTTTTTGATCCAACCATTCCCACCCGTTTGTGTTATCTCTTTTCCGACAGCGGTATCTGTTTCCGTTGTAAGAACCAATATTGGGACTTCTGTATCGATCTTACGAATTTCCTGGATAAAAGAAATCCCATCTAGCTCAGGCATGTTAATATCTGTTATGATGAGATCCGGCTTGTGTTCTGCAAAAGCCTGCAAACCTTCTTTGCCATTTTCTGCCAGGATTACCGTATAATTCTTCATGCCCAATGCCACCCGCAAAGATTCTCGGATAAACGAAGAATCATCAATTGAGAGGATCTTGTTAGACATTCATACCTCCTTTAAATAGAAAAAATCTTTTCCAAATCTGGCACTAGCAGTAAGTCCTGTTTTTCCCGGATCACAGATGATATGTAACGTGCCTTCTGACCAGATAAGAACATCTCGGAACTTTCGATCTGTGCTTCATCAATATCTAAGACTTCGTGTATTTCGTCAACGCCAATTGCGAGAACTTCCGTTTGGTATTGCAAACGCATGATGATCGGTGGAATAGCGTTAGATTTCTTCGTTGGCTGCAATAGTCTTGCAAGATCCAACACCGTTACAATATCACCTCTCCAATTGACAATTCCTTGGATATACTCATCAGAATGGGGAATTTCTACAATTTTCAGTTCACTTTGTACATCGAGGCAATGCTCCATCGCCAATGCATATAGCTGGCCTTGCATCTCCCATTGTAAGTACTGCTTATGCATGCAGCTAAGTTCCTCTACCACCAACAATGAGATCGGCACAATCAACAATAGGAATGATCCTATCTTCATAACACAAAAATGTTTCAAAGTTCGTCTGATCTCGATTTTTGGGTTCTATACGATTGGTGTCCTCCACAACATCCAATACCTCACTGATAGGAATCGCGAATTTGCAAGACTCATTCTGTAAAGAGAGCAAAAAAGCAGTTTCTAACCTCCACTGACCACGAAATAACTTTTCAGGACGTAGAAAAGGGAGCAATTCGCCACGAATATATACCTCATCTCCCTGCGGCAATCGGACAATCTGCTTGGGTTCTAAAGGCTCGACACATAGCACATTCGCACAAGAAACAGCGTAGACAAATTCATCTATTCTAAAAACTATATATTCCAGTTTCGCTTGTACTTCTTGATTGGAAGGTTTTTCACCAGCGCCGGGGGTATGATTTTCCATAGGTGAGAGCTGACTGGCAATTCCATGTACATCGAGTACCAATACCGCATCTCCATCCCCTAAGATACTAGCTCCCTGGAATAAAGCATTTTTCTTGATCTGCTTGCCCAACGGTTTCACAACAATTTCTTGCACCCCCAACAAGTCATCAAAAAGTACGGCAAAACGCCGCTGCTCTAAGGCAATGATTGCGAGATATTCAGACCTCTCTCTATTCTGTTCTTGTGGAAATAGCAATTCACCGAGGTGCAGCAATGGAATCATCTGTTGCCTAAAGATATAGACTCGATTCTGGTAAACCTGCTTATCACTTTCTTTTTCGATCCGCACCAACTCTATGACATGCTTTTGAAAGATTGCATACTTTCTCCCAAATACAGAAACCAATAGAGAGGCTACAACAGTAACTGTTTGTGGTACCGTAGCAAGCAGTACACTTCCCGCTCCTTGCGAAGCATTTCTCAATTTTACATTTCCCCCTAGGTTGCGAAAACTCTTTTTCACAACATCCATACCGTACCCTCTACCAGAAACCTCACTCACCTCTTCTTTGGTGGAAAAACCTGGCTGGAATATAAGTTCCACAATCTCTTCCTCAGCCATCCGTCCTGCTTGTTCCCCGCTAACGATACCTTTTTCCACAGCTCGTATTTTGATCTTTTCCGTATCCAAACCTTTCCCATCATCACGAATTACAATTTCGACATCCCCTCCTTTAAGCGTAGCTGAAAATTCTACAGTACCTTTCTCTTGTTTGCCCTTTTGCTTACGAACAGTTGGAGTTTCAATGCCGTGATCGATTGAGTTGCGAATAATATGTACCAAGGCTTCTAAAATAGAATCTATAGTTGACCTATCTAATTCGACATCACCGGAATCCAAGACAAAATCTACATCTTTTTCTAGCTGTTTGCAAGTTTCCCGTACAACTCTACGCATACGCGGATAAATGGAGTTTAACTTTTTTAGTTTTGTTTTCAGTACCCGAGAATAGATACTGTTAGTAATCTGATTTAATCTATTCAAGAGGTTGTCTTCGGTAAAATCCTCTCTGCTGGCAAGGCTCTGCACAAGTTGGTTTTGCGCAGTGATCGCTTCTCCTGCAAGGTTCATCAGCTCATCTATCAATTTGCTATCTACCTTTAATTGCCTCTCCTGCAAAAGCTGATTTCCTATAGGCATGTCCTTAGCCAAAGGAGTAGCTTGTATCTTTTTACGGTAGTAGTATTTAGAACTTTGTATTTGTATGCCCCACTGTTCAGATAGTGTTTCTATGGGTTCTTCGGTTACTAGCAAAAGATACGTAGGTATAGCTCCATTGGTATCGATAGTTTCAGTAGATAAAGCACTTATAGCTTCCAACTTATGCTGCAATACCAACTCTTTTCCGCTCTGTATCTTAGCGACAAACTCGGATAAGGTCGTATAGTGTTGCTGTGCCAAGTCGTAGCGTATCGCAAGTAAATTTTTGTTCTCTTTCTGTGCCTGTTGTACGTAGTGCTCATGTATTGTTTCTTCTATAGTATCGTTTTCTGTATTGGTGAGTTGCTGCAATGCCTGTATTTCTTTATCAATGGCAATTGTGTCTTGTGTAGAAATATTGAGTAAAAGAATTTTTAATGTATCAATAGAAGATAAGATGACGTCTATCACTTCTGGACTTAGTAGTATAGTTTGTTGTTTTATTTGGTTGAGAACACTTTCCAACTCATGTGCTAGAGACGTTATATCTACCAAGGCAAAAGCTGCCGAATTTCCTTTTAAAGTATGAATACAACGAAATATTGTATGAACTGTTTCCTCCGTATCACCTGTTTGCTCTAGTTGCAATGCCATAGCTTCTGCTTGCGAGATAAGTTCTTTGGCCTCTTCCCAGAAAGTTTCGTATAAACCTTCGTCATCTATCATAAAAAGTTTCCTAGCTCTGCCACTCGTGTACAAGCTCTGTTGCATCAATCGTAGTAAACATGTCTCGCAAGCCCTGCCCTGAGAAAAATACAACCTTTACCTGTCTTTTCGCACATACTTGCAAAAATCGTAAAAATAAAACATACAACGGAAATGGCAAATCCTGTATTTCATCTGCCCAATTCACTTGCAAACTATACCCTTCTTGCAAATAGATAAGTGCATCGTTCAAACCAGGTGCCATTGTTGCGGCGGACAACGTTAAGTCCTCACTTTCGATGTATATTTTGACAATTTTCTTTTTGGTCTTTTGCAGTAAATTCACTTCTAGCTATTTTCTACTTTGAAAAAAGATATTGCTTGTTGTAGAGCAATGATCTGCCCACTAATGTCTTTTGAGCTTACAGAGACCTTTTCGGCAACCTCTGCGGTGTTTTGTGCAAGATTAGACAGTTCTATCGCTATATTGCTAAATTCTGTTAGACCTACTTTTTGTTCTTGCGATGCATTTGTGATTTCTGATACCAACTTAGCGGTCTCTTGGATATTTGGTACAACCTGTTGTAATAAACTACCCGCCGATTCAGCGATATGCAAGCTATCGTTACTCAACTGGCCAATCGTATTTGCAGCGGATCGACTCCCAGCAGCTAGCTTGCGCACTTCGCCTGCTACTACAGCAAACCCTAAGCCTACTTCCCCTGCACGAGCTGCTTCAATAGAGGCGTTTACTGACAGTAAATTTGTTTGAGCTGCGATCTCCGTAATTATAGAGATTTTCTCTACAATCTGTTTCATAGCAGCGAGGGTTTCCATCACAGCTTGTCCGCCTTCCGAAGCCTGCTCTGCTACTTGGGAAGCAATCTCGCTGGTGCTGATGGCATTTTGGGAATTCATAGTTACACTTGACAACAATTCTTCTGTAGAGGCACTAGATTCTTCTGAAGTAGCAGCCTGCTGTGTTGCGAGGCCATTTAATATTTGTGTTGCTTCATCTAAATAGCTAGTGGAACTTACCAACTGATTGGTAACAGTTTGGATTTCACCGATAATTTTATACAGAGAAGACTGGATCTTGAGGAAGGATTCTTTGATCTCTATAAAGTCTCCTTGGTATTCCGCTTGTAGCTCAATATTGAGTTCACCCTGCGATAATGACAAAAAGTTCTTACTAATCTCACCGATAATTTCTTGTAGGTAGCGAATTGTTACGTTTACATATTGTGCCAGCTCTCCAAATTCGTCTTTGCGTCGTAGGTCTAATTGTACATCCAAATTGCCTTGGCTAACCGCTTGTAAAGCAGCCTTGACCCTTTCTAAAGGGTATAGAATAGACTTTGTGATATACACACCCATTACAAATAAAATAACAACGAGAAGCAACAGACATAGCGTTGTCAAGAGTAAAGAAAAGGTAGCTCTTTCCTTTAGGTTTTCACTCTGCTGCAATAGATCCTGTGCGATTGCATTTTCTACTTCCTTGAGTAGATTGATCTTGCGTGTCATGGTTTGGATCCAATATTTGGCAGAGATCCCGAACCCACCACTAGCCGCTTTGTCTTGCAAAACCTTACGCATCCGTTCGACTTCCTGAAAGGACTGATCCAATTGTATTTTCTTCCAAACATCTAAAAACTTTTTCTTAGCTCGGCTGACAAACAAGCCCTGGTAGACAATTTGCTGTTCCTGCAAACGAATGAGCTTTTCGTAGAAACCGGGTGCAAACCCATCGCGTGAAAACGTATTGCCACCAATAGCTCTCTCTAAACCTGCAGCTTCTTTGCGACGTAGAAAAATCACAAACTGCTCCATTACAGTTAAAATATCCGCCTGTGTTGTTAGAGTTTTGGCAGTTCCGATTCTGAGAATCAACTCTGCATTTAGCTCGGTATAAAAGCCAATAGCTTTTGCTATGGGCATTCTACGTGAGTTGACCTTTTCGCGTATTTCTGTAAGTTCTTGCAAACCAGTTGTAATCCTAGTTACATCCAATGGTGTAGAGTGTAATGTAAGAATCTTACGATATTCCTGAATAGCTGCATCGCTAGCATCCCTTTGCTTTTGCAATTCTTGCAGGTATTTCCCATTCCCTCCATAAAATGTACTCGTCCAACCCCTTTCTTTTTGCAAATTATGCAAAATTTCGTTCATAGCGACTACCACTCGCATAGCGCTACGCAAATTGTTCATAGCATAATATGTCTCCAACCTACGCAGCATCGTTTCTACTGTGAAGAATAACAGAGCAGCTATCACGAAAAGGAATAATAAGATTAGTTTTTTACGAATTGATACATTATAAAAGTACTGCTTCATGCAAAATACCCCCTTCCTTTGTAGGTTTTTATCATACTAGGATAAAATAAAACCATTGCTTCCTTAAGATTATCTTGCACTTTACAATTGTACATTAAAAGAAATGTAAAAAAAAGACAGACAGGCGAGTAGAATCAGAAAATTAGAAAAATATTTGCGACTCCTTTTTTACCGAGCAACTTATGATATATAACATAGGTTTCTCCTTTTCCACGTCTGCGACCGCCATAGCAACAGTTAGACGTCAAACCTTTACAAAGAGCCTTGTATAATTACATCGCAATCGCAAAAAATGGCTTTACAATATACTTGTTTGGATCAATCATATACATTCAAATTACAGGGGACTATGAAAATAAAGGTTGTAACTAAAAATAACGTAAATATCCTTCGACTGGACGGACCAATCAAAGCAGGTAATGAATTTGAATTAGGGGAAAAAGTAGAGCAATATATCAAAGAGGGAGAAGCCCCCAAGTTCATTGTTGATATGAAAAAAGTTCCGTTTATCAATTCTGCGGGTCTAGGCACATTTCTGAATATTTATAAGCACATTGACAGCCTAAAAGGTAGAATGGTGTTCGCCCACCTAAATACAGACATTGAAAACCTAATGGAGATCACAAAGTTAGCGAGTGTTTTTGAAATCTTCAAAACAGCGGACGAGGCACTTGAATCCTTTGACTTTTGATGAAAAGTGAAAGGTCTATCTCGTATCGGTGGATTTTTAAAAAAACTATTTAAAAGAAAATTATTTCTCTTTTTTCTATTCTTTTTTCTAGTCTACCATGCAATCTTCAACTCCTATACAGCCTCTAAACTCATACCCAGTGTTTTTGCCAGTATTTCTACTGGCTCCTTGCAGGGGGACTTCCAAACATTTTCTTTACTCTATGGAATTGAAATAACCAACCTCAAAATTTTCTCCGGCGAGGACTTTGCCAACAAAGAGCTTATTACGACAGATAGACTTGCCCTTCTCTACAGCATTCCCAAGCTATTCACTGGCCGTTTGGAAATTTCGGAAGTAAGTCTAGAGTCTGCAAAAATTTATATGCTCAAAAAAAAGGGCAAGTGGAATGTAGAAACTCTTTTTCCACCAGGTAAACCAACTCCCAAACCAAAAGAAGAAAGCAAACCCTTGGAAAAGCTGGATACCTATATCCCTGTAAGTGCGGGTGCTCTTTTCAAAATTTCTAATTTGCAATTTACCATGGAGGACAGAGAGAGTAAAAATCCTCTATTTTTGCAAACCAAAGACATTTCTCTGCGTTTCCAGCTCAACACCCATTCCAGTAGCTCGATCCCTCTCAACCTAGACGCGCTTTCCTTGCTAGACATTTTAAAAATTGAACTCAACCCCAAGAAGCCAATCTCTATTGTCTTCCAAAACAGTGGCTATGAACTCAAAGAGAAGCTCAATGCCACCCTACTACTGCACAAAGAACCTAGCCAAAAAAGCCTGCGTTTCTACTCGAAATTGGACTTAGGTGCGGACAAAATCTCACCAAAAATCGAGGGCAAAGCTCTAGAGCCTTTCCAATTGCAAGCAGGCTATGAATTGAAATACCAACCCAAGAAAGACCTACTTGTGCTAGATTATTTACACATCCTATTCCAAAAAAAAGTGTGGTTAAAGATTACTGGCAAGCTTACAGATTTGCTCAAAAACAAAAGAAACCTAGACCTCAAAATTGAGAAATCAGCTATTTTCTTAGAACCAGTTGCAAACATTTTAAACAAGATTCCGGGCGTAGGTAAAATGCGCTTTGGTGGAGAACTAAAGTTAGCACCCAGTTCCGCCAAGGGGAGTCTAAAGAAACTTGCCGTAGATGTCAATATCAATGGCAAACGCCTCTTTTTCGACAAGCATAGGGTCCGCTCGTTAAAACTCCAAGGAGAAACAACTCTAGATCTACAAAGCAAAGCAAAACCTAGCCCACAAAACCCACTCCCGTTACTACAATCTCTCAACTTGCAAAAATTAGAATTGGTCTACAATAATATTTTTGCCTCCTTGAACGGTACTGTGAAAGAAAACCGCAATACCAAACTCAAACTTACCTTACGCAACCTTTACCTACAGTCTTATGTAAAGGATCTAAAAGGCCTGCTAGGTGCGGATTTAAATGTTTCTGGAAAAGATCTTTCTGCCCTTACAGCAAGTCTTAGCGCGAAACTGAGTCGTTTTTCCTTTAAAATCGGTAAAAGTAAATCGGGGGTTTCTTCCTTTCGCCTTACCTCTAAGTTAGGCATTTCTTTCTACAAACCTTGGATTCCCGATTTGGTCAAGTTACCCAACTTACAAATCAATATGTTCAACGCTGATAGTAACAAGGCATTGAGTCTTACAATCTTAAAATCTTCTCTAGGTCTAAAAGATGGTCTAGATGCAAAAGTAAATTCCTTAGAAATTAAATCCTATCTATCCAACCTTCTCTTAGCCTTCCCACTATCCCTGCGTGAGACCATTGTACCATTTCGCAATATGATAGGAGCTGAGCAAACAGTCCAGGTGAAGGCAAATTATAAAAACTCTCCGACAAAAGACCGCTTAAATGGCAATGTGCTGGTACGAGTGCCTGCTCTGAAAGTCGATGATTTGGTAACAAATTTTGATATGCAAATCGGCAAAACAGGTACACAAAAGATTGACTTCAAAACCTTCACCCTTTCGGCGATGAAAGGAAAATTCACAGGCTTTGTGAAAGGTGATTTGCAGAAAAAAGGTAAAAAGGGCGAACCGGCCCCTCTAGGCGACTATTATCCCAACTTAAAAGTCAACTTATCACTTATTTCCGAAAAGTTCAAAACCTTGCTAGCCAAGGTCAAATACCAAGGGAAACTAAAAATCGACCTAGATCTGCTAGACTTTTTGGTGACTGGCTCTGTAATTTCGCAAAAGTCCAATGTAGAAGTCACACAAGGAAATTGTGAAAGCGAAGAAGGCTGTAGCAAAATCCAATTGCAACAATTAGAGATGAACCTACCCATCAAGCACAACTTAGGACTCAAACGCACGGAAAGCCTGGTACAAGGCAATAAAGCAAAATATGTCCGTCCCTATGGCGGTATCGAGAAAACCAACTTCAGTATCCAAGCCATCTACGGACCGCACCCTTCCAACAAAAAACGCCAATTTCCCTATATGATCCGGCAAAACGGCAAACTCCCAGGCCTGTCAGCCAGAATCGACTACAAAGAAAATTATTTTGCCATGAACGACCTACGCATCCATACCTTAGGCGGAACCATCTACGGCAAAGATATTTTATTCAATGTAGGGCGCGGTAAGAAAGAGGAGATGGAATATGCAGCCGTTTTGCAGGTGAAAGACGTAGACTTAAAAGAAATGCTACCCGAAAAAACCAAAAAGCGCTTCGATGAGGGTGAAATCAAGGCGGATATGAATATCCAAGGTGGAAATTTAAGCGATCCACTCAACAACCTAAAACTATTCTTCAGTATCTACCAAATTGGCGAAGATTTTGGTAAAAGTGCGATCAACATCATCAGCCCTGAAAATGTCTTACGCGATTGGGTTGTGGGAAATTACAAAGTAGACAAGGTAGAAGTTGAGCTTTCGAAGGGACTGGTGTATGCCAATATCCTATTCCAACGTTCTATCCTCTCCTCCCTTTTGGTAAAGATCAAGGACAACAAGATTAGCCAGGAAAGAATCCCACTAGCAAACTTTCTCAAACGCGCCAAATCTGAAATTTCAACTTACCAATAGTTTCTCCGGTTAATTCTTGCAATTTATCCAAACCCCATTTTATAGTTGTATCATTGCTGGCTAATTGCTACTTTAGTGTGAAATATGAAAACGCCGTCTATCTACCAAACGCTCCCTTTCGTTGTTTTAGTCGCAACATTACACGCCTGTCTAAGTCTCGAAGTGCCGATTACCTTTACCCAAACACAGACAGCAGCTGAAAGACAAATGATCGGCAATGACAAGCAATTGGAGAAGAATGGTTGGCTGATTTCGTCTATCAAAACGTCTTCTTCTGGCTTGCAAGACTGGAAAAAAGAATCCATCGAATCACTCGGACAGGGGGAAAACCAAGAGGAATACCTATTGATCCTGCGTAGCTTGGCCTATCTCGCCCCTGAAATCCAAAAATACAAAGAAATCGGTATCGTTGGCGAGAGTCTAAACGGTAATTTGGCCAAAAACCCCCTTTACCAAACCGAAGAGCAGGATAGCTCGCTCAACTCTGCAAGAATAGAAAAGGTACTATCTCTCACCAATGAGTACCGCGGCAAGATATACCGTAAGCGTCTAGCCAATCTCAGCAAAGACAAGGTCTACCCTCCAGGAGCCTTAGCCAAGCTGAAAGAAGAACTAAAACTTAGCTATTACCAAACGACTAGCCCGGGGGAATTCTACGAAATCGAAAAAGGCAAATGGGTCCGCAAAGAATGAAACGATTATTCCTGCTATACCAAAGCGTTGTATGTGCCATCCTCCTGACAGCTCTGGGCAATTGTTCCTTTTTACAACGACGCAGCGTAAAACCTTTAGAGTTCAACTACCAAAAAATATCAGAAAACTATTTTACCCCTGCACATGAAACTCCCTACCCCCTAACCATCCAAAGAGGGGACAACCTCTACAACTCTACCGAAAGGAAAGGCCGCTACCTATTCTATACAACGGACAATAAGGGGAACTACGACATTTGGTTTCGCGATTTGAACAGTTCCGTAATTGTTCCGGTCACAAAACACCCAGCAGCAGAATACAAACCAGCGATCAGTCCCGACGGCAGCAAATTAGTTTTTGTCTCCGAACGTTACGACTCCGAGGGTGACCTTATCCTACTAGAGTTAGCACCAGCAGAGTGGGTAGAGAAATACCTCTCCGGCAAACGCTTCATCGACAGTGACTTCGAGGTACTCACCAACCCACACTACAAAGACAGTCGGAAACGCGAAAAACACATCGATACCGACCCGACTTGGTCTCCAGATGGCAAATACATCCTCTTTTCCAGCGATCGCTATTCTGAACCAGGGAAGTTAGACCTAGTTCTCTACAATGTAGAAAAGAGGAAGATGGAAGAGGCTCCGATCACTAGCAATGGCGGCACTGCTCCCTATTGGTCTTTAGACGGCAAGAACATCGTTTATATCTCTTATAAAGACAACCCCTACGGTGAGATCTATATCTACAATATCCAAGAAAAACGGGAAACGCGCGTCACCAACAATCAGAACATCGAGTATTCACCTTCTCTCTCGCACAACTCAGAGGTTCTTTTCTATACCTCAATAGAAGAAGACGGCAACCAAAACGGCAAATTAGACGGAGGGGATAAGGGCTACATCGTCCGCTACGAACTCAGAGAAAAAAGGAAAAACTACCTTACCAGCAATAACATTTCCGTCTTTGATACCAAATATTCCACCTTTCTCTGCGATATAGGCATCATCGAGCAAATGAAACGAGACCCCATTAGTTCTCGTAACCTACCTTTGACCTGTGGTTCGATCCTATTCTCCGCCTCTCTTTTCAACACCATCAACATCTACTTTATCCCCGTTGATGGCCCAATCCCCAAAGAAAAAAACATCGAATTGCAGTTTGAAAAGGCCCAACGTTACAAAAGTCAATCCTATGGCGGTTACAATCTCGCCTTAGATTCAATAAAGCTCTTCTTTGAAAAAGACCCGCTATTTCCTATCTTTTCCGCTCGCACGCAGATCCTCAAAGTAAAGCTCAACGAATCGGTTGGTAAGCAGAAACAAGCTCAGGCATTACTGCAAACAATGCTCCGCCAAAAAGATCAAAAAAATGGGGAAGTCTCCTACGCTACAGCACTAGCCTATACGTTAGCACAAAAACGCCAATCTTTACAACCCCTAAGCGACTATTGGCAATCTCTACGGAAAACAACGAAAAATCCAGAAACCCTCGCTGCTATTTTAGAAATCTTAGGAGATGAATACAAAAAACGCGGGCAAAAGACGAAAAGTCTGGCGATTTACCGCCAGTTGGTAGAGCAGTACCCAAAATACTTTGATAGCGAAGATGCTAAAAGAAAGCTCCTGTCTCTAGAGTTCCAACCAGGAGCAGAACGCATAAGTGAGTATTATTTCACCTTGATGAATGACCCGAATGTCGGAAGGGGACGCCTCAATACCATCCAGAACGAAATGGCCGCTAAAATAGAGGCAAAGAAATCCTACCTAGAGAAAATTCGTTACCTAGACAAACTCATCCAAACAAACGATGTCAGTAAAAAATCCAAACTGATGCACAACTTTCTCCTCTACCTAAAAGCGAAAGCTCTATACGAAGGAAAAAAATTCAAAGAAAGCCTCGCCATCCTAAAACAGTACATCCCCTACTATGAAAGCAAACCAGTAGTAGACCCAGAAAACCGCATTACTCTAGAGGACAAAAAATTTTACTTCGAAGACCCGCTATATTTGAAATCCTTACTCTTACGAGCCCTCAACTATGGTGGTTTAGAAACCCTAGTAGGAGCTGGCCAAGGCTACTTCAACAATGTGAAATTCTTCCTAGTCAACTATGACCCAAGCTATGGGGTAGAAATTGATGAAAGTGTCGTCGAAGAAACCTTCCGCTACTTTGAGAACTCTGCACGCAAGCTGCAAAACGAATACAACGAAAATAAGGAAAAAGCTCTACAAGATAAGAGACTCAATAGCCAACAACGAGCAAAGTTGATCAAACAATTCATGCAGGTCTACCTATTCAAATCAGCGGTAAACTACTTCTACAATACGGAAAATATGTGGTTGATTAAATCGAAAAACCTCTTTTTAGAAAGTTTTTACCGAGAAAACTCAATCTACTACTACAAAAAGATGGTAGAGTCGATCTTCACCTATGGCAAAGAACTGTCGCAGGCTAAACGAGGTCGTTTTTTAAGCCAGCTCAATAAAAATATTCTCGGAACTTCGACAAAATTCATCTCTAACGTATTTGATAATAGACTGACTGGCGAGTATACCGGGAGAATCAACGATCTGTTAAATGTGAAAGACCTGCAAAGCGAAGAAGTTCTAGGCAAACAAGCCCTCCAGCTGGCAGAGGAAACACACTTCAAAGAGGCACTGCCGCGTGCGAGAAACTATCTCTATTTGGCCTCTATCTACGGTTACGCCTACTATTTGATCAACAAGGCCATCACCTATGAAAGCTTTTACGAAAGCAGTGGCTCTATGACGGTGGATCGTAAAAATAAAATCCTGCGTGACTTGAAACGTGCCGAATACGAGTTAAAATGGGCGATCTTTGCTGACCCGCAATTTTCCGACGCCTACCAACTACTGGGCTGGCTCTACCAATACATAGATCTAAGTAAATCCAAACTTGCCAATCGGGAAAAGTATGCAGACAACTACCGCACATACTTTCCTGGTCGTTACATTGAAGAAAATGTGGACCTATACCACCAGATCCTAGCCTTTTTAGCAGACTCACCCAATAAAAAACTACTATCTGATCTAAACCTAAACTTGGCTAATAACTATCTCTTTTTGAGCAACTACCCCAAAGCCAAAGAGCACTACGAAAATGTAGAAAAGTATGGTAAATTCATTGTAAACAGTTCCCGCTTTGAAAACTATAAGCAAAAAGCTATCTACCACTACAACTACGCCAAGACGCTTATCTACTTGCAAGAATACCCAAAAGCAGTAAAAAACCTCAACAAAGTAGCAGACCTCTACTACCGCAATGAATACTACACCTCTATCTCTTCTAACAAAGAGGAAAAAAATGCAAAAGGTTCCCAAACCACTCTCAACGCAGCTCCGCAAGTCACCCAAAAAATCGTTCTAGTAGAAGCATTGAAAGGTTTAGCAGAAATGGAATCGCGCAATTATGTTGCAGCCATTCGTTCTTTGAAAAAAGCCCTTTCCCTCAATCGTAGCTTACGCTATATACGCGATGCCAACCTCTACAACGCCCTGGCCATTTGCTACCAGAAATTGGAAGAGTACGAACGTTCCGAACAATACCTATCCCTGGCTCGAAAGGATATCGAAAAGAATCCAACGAAAGAAAAAACGTGGTTTGAAAGATTTACAGACACACCTTTCAAAACCTTGGGGGATTCCTTAGTCTCCCTTGCTTTAAACAAAGAAGATACCATAGTAGGAAAAAGCCGCTTTCCTAAAGGCTTACCCGATACGTTTAGCTTACTCCTCTCCGATGGTATACAAATAGAAAATTTTGAAGAAAAACGTGAATACAGCAAAACTCTAGATTTGATGTCTACCCGAGACGAGTTCATTATAAAAAAGAAACTGCAAGAGAATAGAACGGCAAAACAGATCCTCTCTCTCACAAGCTCTCGCAATGCTTTTAACGAGTATTCCCAAGGGGACTTTGCCTCAGCGTATGAATCGTATACCGAAGCCTACCAAAAGTATAAGAAAGACAAAAAAGAAAAGCTCTACCGAAGAACGTTTGAAAGTGCAACTTATGCATACTTCAAAATCATCGAACTGGGAAAATTGACACGAGCAGAAACGATCCAAGGCTTACAACAAAAGATCGCCTACCTCAAACAAGAGAAAAAAACTCAGGTGGCTAGCTGTGTAGCAAAAGATACATCTTTCAAAACAGCAAAAGCCAAAGAAAAACAATGCGGCATAGATTTTATCCAAACCTGGAAGTACTACGAACCACTACTGGGAATGATGTACAACTACCTGGGAGATGCCTACCTATATAGCGAGAAAGCGGGAGTGGCATACCAGAACTACGGTATGAGCTTGCAATACCTGAAGAACCCTGGAAAAATCAACGAAGAACTAATAGGGCTTCCAGGAGATATATTCAACAAAAAAGCCAGGCTACGTCTCATTATCAACTTAGCGAGGGTCTACTACAAACTGGGAGACAAGAAAAATTTCCAAGAACAAATATTCTTTGCGGAAAACTATGCGCAAGAGTACGGTGCTGACGAAGAATTGGCAAAAGTAAAACTGCTACGTGCTAACTTTATTCTCAATAAAGAACAGCTAAATGAGAAAAGCCTGAAACGTTCTCTACGTGCACTCCAACAAGCCGAAAAAAATATTTTAGAAGACTACGGCATCCTAGTGGAAACCAATCCATCTTTCTTCAATAACCTCTATACGAGTCTCATGCAAACAAGCTATCGTTTGGGACAAGCAGAAAACTTATACCTCTACAAAGAAAAGCTAGACAATATTTTACTTTTCAAAGCTCTTATCAGTGACAAAATCAAGTTTGAAGAAAAAAAGCTACGAAATTCCTACTTTCGTATCCGTCGTTTGGTCAAACAAAACAACTATATCAACACAGAAATAGAAGAGCTAACTCTAAAGAGAAAACCTGCATTAAAACTAATTGATAAGAGAAGCAAAATTAATGGCAAAATTACCCAGAGCCTTGCGACATTGGTCAAAGAGTTTCCCCAACAAAAGCACTTTTTTGACCTAAACCCGAAAAAGAAAATCAAAGAATATTTACAAAATGGGGAAGTAGCTATCCGCTTTCTAACGATCTCCGATACTCTATTGTATTGGATAGCTACTGCAAAAAGCGAACGATTGGAGCAGATCCATTTTGATTCTAAGGAAATAGCAAAGATCGTAAGCACAGTGCTAAAAAAAGAAAAACCCAACCTAGCAAAGTACCAACGTATTATTTTCCTTCCCGATAAAAATACAGGCCAGTTGGATTTCCGTTCTCTATTAAAAAATAGTGGTATGGCAGTAAACAAACGAACAATCAACTTCGCTTATCGGAACCACCACTTAGAAGTTTTTGGCAAAAGCGAAGCTAGCCATTTAAAAAGCTATACCCTAATGGACCCACAAAACAATACGGTCAGCAAAGAAGCGAAAGATCTCAAGATCATACGCGGCAATCAGTTGGGAAAAGCAATATACAATACCGACATACTGGAAGGGAATACGTTTACCACTAGTAAAAACTTATTTGGAGAATCTTTAACAGGGTATATCAACTTACGTGAATTGTTCCAAAGACAAAATAGCATTTCTTTAGTCTTATGGGAGAATGGCAACCTTTCACCAGAACGTTTTCACGCTACAGTAGCCACGATTGATATACTACGAGCTGCAAATATTCCAGCCGTAATACTACTACCACAAGATGTTTCCTACCAAACACGCCAAGATATTCGTAACGACCCCGCCAAACTCATACCTTGGTACCAAAAAAAACAACCACCTTCCATAGGTACATACGAACTGTTCAAAAGATACCCTAGGAAAGAGGATCTAGACAAATACTCCCACTATTTCAGGCAGGGCAAACAGTTGGAAATACGCAACGAAAATACAAAAGCACTGCAATCCTATCTCTCTGCCAATGCCTATCTGCAAAAGAAATCTTCACGCCAATTAGCTGTGGGAATTAGCATTGCAAGAACGAAGACCAAGTTATTTCACAAACGTTCGGGAGATTTTATCTTTTTTGACGCGCTAGTAGAAAAATATAAAAAACCAGAGGACAAAGCCAAAGTCTTACTGGCGCTTATCAATTACTGTTACACAGAATCAACAAGCAATATTTGCCAATACAAAGCAGAACTACTCAACCAAATCATTCGCTTAGATTCCTTCTCGAACCGAGCCTTGAAAAAAGAATCCATCGCTTCGATAGGCTTTTACCGCAGTATCCGCAATGGCAAGTTGGCAAATATCAAAAGGCGTTTTGCGATTTTCAAACGTTTCCGCAAGCAAAAAGATTCCTTCTCCTTTCACTACGATATGAGCAGGCTATTTTTAAAGAATTACGTAATACCAATGGCGCGTGAGCATAGCAAACGCGCATTAGGCTTGGCAAGCAGTAGCAGAGAAAAATACCTAGCACAACAGGTACGGCAAAAATTGTATACAATCATTCGCCTATTAGGAATCACAGCAAGTCCTCCACGTTTCAAAAATGAAAACATTTACTCCTTAGGACTCAACAACCAATGGAATAAGTTTGATACATATCTAGGCTCGATGCGCGATGCAACTCTCAACTCCAAGGATACCTACCGAAAGAGAATTTTACAACTTTGGAAAAAGATCGAAACGGGAACAAATTACAACCCGCTATTGTTGACACCCGACAAAACATCATCAGGGAAATCGATCTTCTTAACCTTAGACCAGATCGATACCGCTTTAGTATTCAATCTTTTGCGACGTTCCATTCCCCTACAAGAAAAAGATCAGATTGATAGGATCTTCAACCTTCTCTTGGAAACACAAGGTCAAAATGGCAACCAGAACAATACATACTTTATGGTCATTTCTTGGGCAGAGGCCTTATACCACAACGGTGATCATGCGGGTTCCTTAAAATACCTACGTTTATTTGAAGAAAACTACCTTCGCTACACAGGACGAAAAAGTACCCTGAAGCGGTACTATCTGCTAAAATACAAGCATTCTCTGATCAACGAAAAAGTAAGCATCAACAATGAAGAGTTGCGAAAACTGGGAAAATTAGATAAAATTTGGTATCCTTACTACCGAGAAATCAAGAGCTACCCAATCAACAGACACATCTATTTACTCAACCAAATCGTTCGCAATAAGCAAAACCTTAGATTCAACCAAAGCAACCGCGAACAGCTACTAGACTTTGTCTATTACTTGCAAACAATCGCAGAAAAAGTCAGCAATGAAGAAGACTTTTTAGATTTGGCATTTGCAAGAGATCAAATCGCTACTGTAAACCGTAAACTCATACGTGGACGGATACGATTCAAACTTCTACCCAAGTTCCAAGCAATTGCGAGTAAGCTAAAACAAACTATTCCCAAAGATCAATACTTTATTGCCGTCTTACCCTATGGGAACTCGATCCATGCGATCAAGTTTCAAAGACAAGGCAATATGACAATAGACAAACTCTTCCGCAACCGTGTTTTTGAAAATATCAATACCTTCCGCAATTTGATCTACAACTACCACGAAGTGGTGAAAAAAGAAGGTAGTTATGTCCTGCAAAAAGAACTCCTGGAAAGCACCTTTAAAAACTCTATCCATGCACAAAAAGATGCCTGGAAAAAGATCAATTATATCTACCTCAGTTCCTTTTTACTCAAAGTCCCGTTAGAAATCCGTCAAAGTGATAATATCTATTTTGTACAAAACCCCTTTACCTTGCTGAAACGCAAACCGTATCGCTTAGATACAAGTTTTCCCAAGAGTTTTAAAATAGTGCGTTACGAGCAAAAAACGTCACAGGCATGGTTGCGAATTCTCAAGAGAATGGAAAAATTAGAAGTTCCGCAGGGAGGAAGTGGCTCAGCTACGAGTAGCATTTCCAGCGACTATTTATATCTCAAAGACAACTCCCGCCTGCTCTTTGGCAACAAAGAAATCAGCAATCTAAACGGTGGACGCATTCGAAAAGCCCCTTGGTTTTTGACCTATTCGGGACTTTACGACACATCCTTTTATTCGGATGACCTGAACCACTCCCTCTACTACCTCTCCAACATCCACGAAGGTCCAGGGGTATTCAGCATAGGGGAACAAACGCTTTTCTCAAATATTTTATTCTTGAAAACTATGTACAGAAGAAGTAAGGTACAGATACCCATAAAAACTCGTTTTGTAGAAGCTTTAGCAACTGTAAAACAACAGTATCCTAGCGAAAAATACTGGTATGGCTATAGGCTGTATACCGCAAGTTTTATTACGGAAAATTAGAGAGATACCAGCATAAAAAGAGGCAAACCGATGAAAGAAGAAAAGCTACGCAGATGGAGATTGGTCTTAGGAGAAAAAGCAGAAGAAAGTACCGGGTATTCTCTACAAGGCGATGACTTGCAAATGGACAAAACCTTAGGTGCTCTCTACGGGTCGGATGGCTCCGGTAAAAAAGGAGGCTTAGGCAAATCATCTCCCAATGTTTCTAGATGGCTAGGAGACATACGCACCTACTTCCCCAAATCCATGGTGAAAATCATGCAACGTGATGCTTTGAAACGCCTCAACCTGACCTCTATGCTCACCGAACCAGAAATGCTCGAAGAAGTAGAAGCCGATGTACAAATGGTAGCAAACCTCATGACTCTGAGTAGAGTGATTCCCGAAAAGACTAAGGATACAGCTCGCCAAGTGGTTCGCAAAGTTGTCGAAGAACTTATGAAAAAGTTGAATTCTCCTATGCAACAAGCAATCACAGGCAGTCTCAACAAAGCCACTAAAAACAAACGCCCGCGTCATAATGAAATCGACTGGAATAGCACCATCCGCAAAAACCTCAAACACTACCAAAAAGAATACAAAACCATTATTCCTGAAACAAGAATCGGCTATGGACGTAGGCGAACCGCTCTAAAAGACATAGTCCTTTGCATCGATCAAAGTGGCTCTATGGGAACATCGGTGGTATATTCTGGTATATTCGGAGCTGTGATGGCCTCCATACCTGCCGTGAAAACAAAAATGGTAGTGTTTGATACTTCTGTTGTCGACTTAACCGAAGAATTACAAGACCCAGTAGAACTCTTATTTGGTGTCCAACTTGGTGGAGGGACTGATATAAACAAAGCCTTAGGTTATTGCAAGCAGATAACAGATCGTCCCAGTGAAACCATTCTATTGGTAGTTACCGACCTCTACGAAGGTGGCAACCAAAGCGAGATGCGGAAAAAGTTTCGCTCTTTTGTATCTGCTGGAATGCAAGTCATAGTGCTACTTGCTCTCAACGATGATGGCTCCCCCTCCTACGACAGAGGCAATGCAGCTTTTCTCGCCGATTTAGGCATACCAGTTTTTTCCTGCACCCCGGATCTATTCCCAGAACTCATGGCCAATGCCATCCAAAAGAAAAACATCCAGGAATGGGCAGCAGGGCATGATATTGTTATGAATGGGAAGTAAATTTAATTTAGTAAAGCTTTACTCACAGAACGTGAGAATGCTATTGATTTTCTGCAAAACTATTTGTCGGCAGATATTGTAAGTTTGTTAGACCTGAAGACTTTGCAGTTAGAAAAAGAGTCCTTCATTGAAGAGAACTTAAAAGAACAGTTCTCTGATATCATTTACCAAATCCAACTAGCAGGCAAAGACGCCTATGTATATGCACTGTTAGAACACAAGAGTAGTCCCGATCGTTTTACCACACTCCAGCTATTGCAGAGACTTTGATTGCACAAGGAAGAGAGGAAGGAAAAGAGGACGGGAGAGAAGAAAAGAAAGGCAGGAAAGGCAACGTTTAGAAAGAAAAAAGATGTTGCGGATGGTATTATCTATGCATACAGAAGATATTGAGATAGCTTCTGTTACAAAAATTACCCAGTTAGAGGAGGCTTTTTTACTACGATTTTTAGCTACAGCAAAGCGTCTGGGACTTGTAAAATAACTGGTTACCCCAAAAATACCTATTCGATTGAATGATTAGTTGACTAAAATCAAATGCGCTTCCTATAAAAAGATCGAACCAAGCTAAAAAATAGCAATTGCATTTACAGTGATCGAGAGTGTTTGCCCTATATTTTTTTCAGTTTTGAGAATAGGAGATTCTAGAATACCAAAAACTCTAAGATACACTTTGTTTTCTTCCCCACCTGACGGTCTCAAACTCGACATCGTAAGTTCTTCAACAGGAATAGATACATGAATTTCTTTTTGCTGATCCTGTTGGTTATTGATGAGAACCGACTGCACAAA
>JBCCIA010000028.1:0-25112 GCA_039028475.1 Spirochaetota bacterium
ATAAATTTTGCAGCAAACTTTTCTACTTTTGTGAGTAACTCTTCCTTGGAGAAAATATCATCAATCAAACCAATTTCTTTTGCGGTAGCTGGTTTTAGTCCAGTTCCAAAAATAGCAAGATCTCTGGCTGCTCTTACACCAATTAACTCTTTGAGTAAAAGGGAGGTTGACTTTGGAAGGGCGAGTCCAATCAATGCTTCGGGATAACCAAATCTTGCTTTAGAATCTACCATAAAGCGAAAGTCAAAGAAAAGCGACCACACAGCTCCATATCCCATACAATGTCCATTGATAGCTGCGATTGTTATAAACGGTAGCCGGTAGAAACGTTTTAAAAGTAGAAAAGCTTCTCCAACATTTTTTTCAACTACACTTCCTTCTACTCCCAAGATTTGTTCTGGATCAAATCCGTTGGAGAAAAAGTTGCCTGTAGCTGTTACAATAAGAGTTCGAATTGTTTTGTTATTTTCATACCGATCCATGATCTCATTCATTTGCCCTACAAAATTTGCATTTATAACGTTTTTTTCGTTGAGATCAAGCTCAGCAATGACGGTTTGTTCTTTATCTGTAATATTAATTTTTCCTGTTGCCATAGATCCAGATTTTGTTTTTTGTAAAAATCGTAAACAGAGAAACTTGTTTGGTGTTTATTAAAATATAGTGGTTTTTAAAATTTATGAGTAACGCTTTTGGCAATATTAAATTTAGAGGAATAAAAGAGAGTGTAGTAACCAAAATCTTTGTAAATTTCCATAAAATACTTATCAATCTCCCCAGATCATTCTTGTGCTGATGGACTTGCCGAAGAGTGTCAAAGTATCTTCTTTCTGCAAGACTTGTTTTTCTTTATATTTACCGGCAACTGGTTGTGAATAGGCTTCGATTTGTTTTTTTCCAGTATGAACAATCCAATATTCTGGAATGTTTGCTGAGGCATAGACAGAGGCTTTCAACCTATCAAAAATGGCAGAAGTTCTCGCAATCTCGATAACTAAAAGTGCAGTGATAGGGTTTTTATCTTTATAAGTAGAAACATTTCCTTTGACAACAGCAAGATCGGGTTCCGCTTCTGCTAAAAGGCTCCTATCCATGACCGTATTGTATTAGCCTAAACCCTGCCGTCAATTCTTAAAAAAGAAAACTTCCTTGACATTTCTTGAATAAGGGTCAGCTTTCAACACTTGCTTGCAAAAAGTAGCAAAGGAAATTCAATAATGTTAGATATAACTTTTTACTCAAATTCAAAAAAAATAGAAAATGTTGAAGTTTCTGAAAGCTTTTATGAATGGTTGGCTAAGTCCCCCGCTTTTACAGCAATTGCAAGTTCCATCACAAAATCACTCCTTATAGATGATGAAGAAGTGGAGTTAGAGTTAGTATATCTCGTTGGAATCAATCGTAGAAAATATAGCGACTTCTTTCGCGGAGAAATTGTTGAGGAATGCTCTAAGATTCTTGAGTCATTGGAAGAATGTAATAAAGATAAGTTTCAGGAAATGTCTGCGAAATTGAAAACTTTAGAAAAGTTAAGAAAACTTGTTGAGGATGAATCTTTTTTATATATGGGGTATCTTTAATTTAAATGTGCGAACATATTCTTATACACCTATAGCCTGTTACCAAGCTATAGGTGGATTAAGCCTATTTTTCCAGCGGTTCTAAGATTTCTCGCAGCAGTTCGATTTGCTTAAGACCCAGCTTGTGGTAGCGGTTCCGGCGTTTGCGAGAATAGACTTTGGGTTTGTTGACGCGGTCGAGGACGACTTCTAAACGGTCGAGTAGACCTGCATAATCAGTTTCTTGTTCCATAGGGTTCTCCTAATTGTGGTAATATAGTTCACCCAAGATGCAAAATACTTGACCGTGTACTGAGGGTACACAGATTTGAAGATGCACCATAGGTGTATGTTTCTCAGTCCGGGGACAGTTTGGCGACTACAGCCGGGCTGAGAGCTTTTTCACTTCTTGCTCTTTTCTTTTAAATTACTATTTTTACAATAGATTCCTCATAGGAACATTGAAACAAACTATACAAGTACGTGTCTACTTATTTTTTGGGGAAAGTGGTTTATTTCTCTAATAAAAATTAAGTCAATTCCTCTTTAAATTTTTTAATACCTATGGCTTTCACCATGATTTTTCAACTTCCGCCAGTTTATGGTAGTTAAGTTTTTTTCCTTTCGGTTGAAACTTTCCTTCACGAAATTCAAAGATTACTTCGCTTGTTACCAAACGATACTTTTCCCATTCCGCATCACTTATGCTAGCAGGTCCACAACCGTAATCTAGATCACGCCGCACTTCAATGTTCATTTTAATGATTGGTACTTTACTTGAAATTTCGTTCGATCCTTTAGAAGCAGGTCCACTAAATGTATTTTTGTAACCACTACAGGCATCTGCTTGCCAATATTTCTCACCCTCATGGAATACTTTACGGATACTATCTTTTTCAAGTAGATAAAAGATTTTTTGTGAGTTTTCGCAACCATGTCCACAAGAATAGCCTCGTGATATTTCTAGAAAATCTCCGGCAGAATGTCCACTTAGTAGGTTAGTTGTTATATCATTTAAGCCATAAACGACGTGATGTAAAATTGCTTGGTAATGATTTTTTCCTTTTTTTGGGAAGACTGCTACAGAGGTGATATTGCTTCGAGGATTTTTGCCACATAAGTTAAGATAAGTAACTGATAGATCATTCTCATCATCTACTATTGTAAATATACCATCTATATTGCGATATTTACAGATGCGATAGTCTAAGTGTTCTAATGAGTCACTATTTTCGGTTTTTAAAGCATACGCTATTGATGCTGCAAGTAGAGGGTCTTGTTGGATTCGAAATCTGGATGTCTGTTCTTTCTTGCAAGTAAAAATGGTAAGTAGAAGACATACACTTGTAAAATAAAATTGGCTTAATTTCATTAATCGTTTTTTTTACCCCAATATGCCAGTAAATTTTGTATATGTAAGGTTTATTTCTGTTTATAGAACATATTTTCTAATAACAATTCTTTCTCAAGTATTTTTAAGGTATGTTGTTAGGTGTTATAAGAGCCTGTCTTAAAACACAACTACAGGCTCTTGCAGCTTGCCTTTTATATAAGAATAGACAGGTTTTAGGACAGGCTGTAAACTTGTTGCTAAAAACCTTTGTCTTTAAAAAATAATCTATCTAATAAGCAGTATGAACCTTTCCGAAGAAGACATATTAAAAATAAGACAAATTGCCAGAGACTCTGTTTTTGAGCCTTTTGAGGGTAAACAGGACCTGGAAAGGATTAAGAAAACTCGCTCTGGTTTGAATAAAAGATTAGATTCCTTAAAACAGGTGACAAAAAAGTCCCAGGAATGGTTGGGAAACTCTAAGCTGTTGCAGCATTTTAAGAAAAAGGAAAATACTCTAGGAGAGAAGGAACCATCTGGTTTTGCAAAAATTCTAAAAAAATGGGATGAGGCTACTGTAGATTTACAATACAACCTTAAAAAAACATATAAATCACTAGAGGAAAAGACGAAAGTTGGTAGTCTTGTCTATCTTAAAAAAGCCTTAGAAGCTCTACTATACGATAATCCAGAGAAATGGATAACGAAACGAGCCCCTACTTTGTTAAAAGATTCTAATTTAAAAAGTATTGAAGATATAAGAAATTTGCCTGAAGAATCCCGGCAGAAGCTAATTGACTCTCTCTATCCGTACAACAATCCTAATCTGGAGAGGCTTTCCAAGGCACTCGACATCAGTATGAATGTAGGCCTAGGTGCCGTAGTCGTTACAAATTTACCTATGACTGGGATCGCAGTGGGTCTTGTCAATATGATGAAAACAATTATCAAAATGGCTCACAGGATAAATATCATGTCTGCTATTTATGGTTGGCAAATTGTCAGTCCAGATGCCCTTTTTCGTGTGAGTGCTCGCTTACTAGAAGCAATGGAGGATTGGGAAAATAACCCTAGTCATATGCCACAAGGTGTAGAACTGTTTGACGAATTGTATATACCTCTTGAAGGGGAAGAGACAGGGTTTGCAGCTCTAATGAATGCAAGTATTAAGAAAGATGCTTACATTACTATTCCAGGTGTGGGAATGATTAGTATTCGTAAAATTGCTCTTGATGATTTTAAGATGGATTTACTGATCAAAAATTTGATGATAGACTACTTTACCAAGAAAAAATTAATAGAAAAATACAGTAGTGAAATTGTTTTCCAGATCCTAGAAGATTTCCGTTCTATTTATTTAGAGTTAATAAGTAAGAATTCCATCGAGAAAAAAAAGAAATGGCTCGAAGAGTTTATCGAAGAGCATAAAAAGACAACAAAGATAGAAGGGGATACGGAAGGATTTGTTAGAAATACTCTTTTCTCTGCAGGTACTATTATAAAAGCAAAGTGGAAAGGACTGTCTTCCGATGATATGATTTTAGACTTCATATGGAAGGAAATAGATGACGTGGTTTTAGAAATATATAAAGGTTTGCAAAAAATACCTAAAACAGAATATCAGCGTTTCATAAGTAGGGAAGTCGATAGCTATTTGCTTAAAGTCTAGCGTTTCTTTGAGACATATATTGCTTTTCAGAAAATCTATTTATGTTTCAAAAACCATGTCGTCATGCTGCCTTTTCCTTTGATGGCAATTGGTTCCCTTTTAATGCCTATAAATTCTTCTTGTACCAATTTATAAGTTTCCGTTGTGACAGTAATTTCACCTGGAATTCCATTTGATTCCATACGGCTTGCTGTATTTACGGCATCACCCCACAGATCATAGCTAAACTTACTTTGCCCAATGACACCGGCTACTACCGGTCCAGAATGCAACCCTATGCGTATCTGCAAGTCATGCCTACCGAGAGATAATCCATCATGGATTACTTTTTGCATAGCAAATGCCATCTGAACTGCTATATTTGCATGCTGTTTCATTGGTTTTGGTAATCCAGCAACTACCATATAACAATCGCCTATTGTTTTTATCTTTTCCAATCCGTAAGTATTTGCAAGTTTGTCAAATTCTGTGAAAATTTCATTTAGTACTTCAATCAATTCTTCTGGTAAGTGTTTCGCTGCAAAATCTGTGAAACCAACTAGATCAGCAAATAAGATAGTAACTTCGTTGAGACGATCGACAACAGGTTGTTCTCCATTTTTTAAACGTTCTGCAATGGAAGCTGGCAATACATTCAACAATAATTTTTCCGATCTTTTATGTTCTTCTTCTAACTGGTCTTCCGCTTGGAACTGGACATTTCTCAAAAAGCGCATCAATAGGATGGCTCCTAAAGAAGCTAATGATAAATTGATAAGCACTCTTGAGTCTTTGATTCCAGGCTCCCAATCGATTATAGGCTGGAAGTTATAGATTTCAAAAATGATATAGGTACTGAGCAACATCAAAAATGCAGCTAAAGACATCGGCACAATGAATTGCTTTTGCTTCCGAGAAAATATAGCAAAAGGAACTAGGATCAGTAAAAAGTAATATATCCAAGCTCCAAGATCACGACCTACTAAGAGTAAAATGGTACATAATTGTAAATTGGCAATTAGAAGAAAAATCGTTCTCGCTACTAAAACTTTCGATTTTTGGTGCAACCAGTACAAAAAGGCATATACTATTACACCTAAGAAATTAATGATTACTGCATAATAGGCATTTTGAGTTGCGGCTAATGCTCCAACTATAGAAGCGATAAACATTGAGGTAATGAGGGCTATACGAGTTAAAACACGAGCTTTTTTCTCATCTCTAGGAATTGCAAAATTCATACAAATATTCTTTATACTATGTCATTTGGTACGCAGGTATAATTTTTACTCTATATGTTACTTGTTTATTACAATTGCTAGGCTTTAACAGTCTTTTTTTTCCTCCGCATTTTTTTAGGTACCATTTTAGGAATAGTTATTTATCCCGAAAACAAGGAGTCATATAATTATTTAGATATGACTCGTTTGTTAGATAGAAAGCCTAGATACCTAGTTTTACAATTCAGGATAAGGCTTATGTAAATAATACTTTTGCTTTTGTATCTTCCTGTTTCTCTGTTTTTTGCCGTATCCCTATCTCTTCGTCTAGTTTTCTTTTCTCAGAGTCCATCAATTGGAAAATATGGTCTCGGTATTCCTCCCAGGAAGAAAAAGAATCTGGTTTGATAACTCCGCAAGATTTGTAGGCAATCGTATGATTGTTCGGCTTTTCTTGGTAACCTGTTAAACCCGATTTTAGAATAATGAGAATGGGAATTTTGAGTTTGAAGGAAAGGTTTATCATGCCTTTTTTTAGGCTTTTGATATCTTCGCTGTATGTGACTTTTCCTTCCGGATAAACAACAAAGCTACGGTTTTTTAGGCTTTTGAGAAGGTTTTTTACAGACTTTGCAATTGTTCTTTTATCTGACTTATCAAATACTTCTGAACCCATAGCTTTCATCCACCAGTAGGCGATATACGTATTTTTGATCTCTTGGTTTGCTAAAAAGGGTTTTTTCAATACTAGGCAATCAAAGGGAAAATCTAATTCATTGACATGATTTAAGAAAATCAGGTGTCCCTTTTCGGGTACGATAATATCATTTAAAAATTTGACCTCAGCTTTTGTTTTTTGTTGGGTCAAAACTCCCCAGAAGCAAGAACCGTCAAGAAACTCTTTTTGCTTTTCTAGCTCTTTTTTTCGAATGGAATAGTAAATTCCTTTGCATAGGTGGAAAAAAGCCTTTGAGAAAAATATAACTCTTAGAACTCTTACAAAAGTATGTATGACTAATTTTTTATATTTATCATTTCCTGCATGAATATTACCTTTCTCTGCTATTTTCAAATAAGGATGTTTCATAATACAATCTCCATTTTAGTTGATATATAAACTAAAATACTATGGTTTATATATCAACTACTTTTTTGTAAATTTTCCTTATCCAGTTTTTTTTATCTATTGTATAGTTTCGCTATAAGAGCGTGTCCAAGCCACAGGCTTTTGCAGCTTACCTTTGGTTAAAGATTATGCTTATTTTCAGACGCGCTGTAAGGTATTGGCCAAGACTGATAAGTACTTTGCTTAATTAACCCTATCTTAAAGAATGGACTAAAAAATGTTTGAGAATGCAAAAAATATACTCTATGCAATTGTTGTATTTTTTTATCTCATCAGTAATACTGCTCCTATTTTTACTTCTCCAGTAAAAAAAGAAGAGAGGAGACAATTTTTAAGCCAAAGTGAATCCCAATGGCTCAAAGATCGAAAGGATCCTATAAAAGTAGGCATTACACCGATTCCAGGGCAAGTTATACGGGGAAAAAAGAACTCCTATTCAGGTTTTACAATAGACTTGTTTCGCAACTTAGAGGATAAGATTGGAACTAAATTCCAGCTTGTAGCTTTTAATTCCTGGGATGACCTTATCGATTCTGCTAGAAGAAGAGAAATAGACGTCATCGATTTAGCGCAAAAAACTCAGTTACGACTGACTTACTTTGATTTTACCGATACTGTCCTATCCCTACAAAATAAAATTATTACCAGAACAGAAATACGAAATGAGCTATCTGTAGATGACCTTCCAGGAATGAGCGTAGCTGTGTCTAAAGGAAGTGCCATTTTGGAACACCTACAGATTTATTTTCCCAAAATCAAGCTCATTCCTACAAGCAATGCAAAAGAAGCTCTCAATTTAGTGGAAAACAAAAAGGTAGATGCTGCTATTTCTGGATCGGTAAGAGCAAGCCACTATATCAAAGAACTCAACATTAAGAACCTTCATATAGCCGGGGATTTGGAATACGATTATAGATTGAGAATCGCGAGTAGAAATGACTTACCTGAATTGAACATCATTCTCAGTAAGGCAGCAAGCCAAATCAGTTCCGATGAGCTTCAGGCCCTTTATCTAAAATGGGGTTATGTCAAAGACAAAGAAACTTATTTTGACAAACAAACACTCATATATATAGGAATTGCATTTGGTATCATCATTCCCTTTACTATCTATTTATCTTTTCTAAATACACATTTGCGTAAGGAAATTATAGAGCGTAAAAAAGCGTTGTCGGAACTAAAAATAGCTCATGAGGAAATACACCGCTTGAAAAGCCTAGCAGAAAAAGAAGCGCGTGTTGATGAACTAACCAAAATATTGAATAAGAGAGGTTTTAAAGAAATTCTCATAGAGCAAATGGAGAATTTCCAACAGTCCAATACAGGTTTTTGTTTGCTATTTTTAGATATTGATTTTTTTAAAAAGGTCAATGACAATATGGGTCACGATGTTGGGGATGCTGTTTTACAAGGCTTTGCACAGCTCATCCAAGAGAACATCCAAGCCAGCGATTTCTTTGGTCGCATCGGTGGAGAAGAGTTTGCCATTATTTTCCCGAATACAAGCCTAAAGCAAGGCATCAAGATTGCAGAACGCCTGAGAAAAGTCATTGGTTCTCATACATTTGCTATCAATGAATATAACTTTCAGATTACTTCCAGTCTTGGTATCACCGAAATAGTTAAAAATGACTCTTTCATATCCTTATATAAAAGGGTAGATACACTCTTATACCAATCGAAAGAGAACGGTAGAAATATGGTAAGCTCAGTGTTCAATGAGTCTATTACCAATAATTAGTTTTTCTTAAGTGTGAGAATCCACTTTCCATAGCAATAGATCCCCAGTGCCGAAAGAATTCCAAGTACTCCTATGACATTCCATACTACGCTGATATCATGTGTAGCATAGAGTATATCTGTGATCGCCTGCGGAGTTTTGCCAGTTAGAGATACTACTTTGTCGAAAGCCTCGCCGTTGGGAATGCTCTGGATGGCTGCTGAGTCCATTAGACCTCGTGTTGCTATGAGTTCCCGAGAAAACGCATCTTTTGATGCATAACGTTCATAAAGATTAGGTATGATGAGGCCCTCTAGTGTCCAGCCGATACCCATAGGTATTTGTGAGAAGCCTATGTACATAGCTTTTTTCTCCGTAGGTGCAAAGTTTCCTATGAATTCACTAAATTTGGGGCTGGAGAGCATTTCTCCAATGCTGAATATACTGATGGCAAACACAGATGCCCAACCAGCTGTCACCAAGCCGGTCAGGAAAAAGGCTACCGTTGCCATTAGGGTGCCTACGACCATACTTGTTGTTGCACGCATTTTGCCGCTGACGTAGGCAAAGAAGAAGCAGGTTAGCATGATCATTCCAGCGTTTACGTTGAGTAGACCTTCGGGAGAAACACTCATGCCATCTTTACTGAGAACAATAAATTTACCTAATACGCTATTTTTTCCTCCACCAGTTCCGAAGAGAGTTGTTACAATATCTCTTGAGTCCACCCATTGGTCAATGTGCAGTGGTAGCACATCGAAAAGTGCGTTGAACATAAACCAGAAGCCAGAAAATAGCAAAAGGTATGTCCAAACATGTGGTTTTGCCAATTCTTGCAGTGAATCTCGTAATAAGTTCTCTTGTTGTATTTTACCTTCTTTGACTGCTTTGTTATAGACGAGGCGTTTTTGTTTATCCTTTTCCTTATAGATTGTCAGTAGCAGAAAGTTAATCGAGATAATGACTGCACACGCAAAGAAAACATTTTCCCAAGCCATTTTGCGTAACATGCCAGCTGTGATGGGGCCCAGAAATGCCCCGATATTGACTGTTTGGTAAAAGATGCCCCAGGCCATTGATGAGTTTTCTCGGGTAGTGGACTTGACCAATGTACCCTGGATTCCTGGTTTGAAGACTGCTGTTCCCATTGCTAAAACGATCGATCCGACGAAGAAACCTGTAAATGTAGGAAAGAACCCCATAATGAGATATCCAATGATTTTAATGATTGTAGAAACTGCGATTGTTTCTTTGTATCCATATCGATCCGATATACCGCCGGTGAAGACGGGAATGAATGACTGTACAAACGCCCAACTGGTTAGGATGATACCGAAATCACTCATTGTGATTCCAAGTCCACCTTTAGAGGATGGATCATTGGCATACAGCGTAGCTACTGATTTGACACCATAATATGCCAACCGCTCAACCATCTCCATGCCACCAACAACCCAAAATACATAGCTAAGGCTGGTTATGGCTGCAAACATACCGAGCTGTTTTACGTCTTCTAATCCATCTGTAGACTTAGGTTGTAACGGCTGCTTGTCCGAGTCGTTCATATACCTCTCCTTTTGTGGTCGTTATAAAAGAGATTTGCTTTGCTAGTATGGGTCATTATATATATACATTTGTTCTCACCCAGATGTACGCTCCTCCAAAAAGAAATACCAAAAAGAAAAGTGCAATGAAGCCAACTTTCAAGTCACTAGTATCTTCGGTGGGAGTAATGCAGTCAGTAGGCAATGTGTTTGACTTTTCTTTTTTTGATATACCAGATTCATCATTGTATATATAAGAAACTTCTACAGGGGTACCTTTTTTAGGAACGCTAGCACCACTAAAAACGATACTGTTTGCTCCCGATTTGTATGTCCAACCATCTGATTCGCTTTGTCTGGCTACAACACCATTAACCTTAACTACAAGGGAATTGGAAATTGGAGCTTTTTTGAGTATATACTTACTGGAAAAAGCAGCTACTTCGCTTGCAATGCCATTTAGAAGTGAACTGTAGTCATTTGTACAGATCGTTCCTGAAGACCCTCCTGTAGCCGAAGCAAGTTGGTAATAGCTAGTATCTGAAGTATTTGCGTTAGAAGCACTGGTTCCACTTCCCGAGCAGGTTCCTGGCAGTTGTGTTTCGGAATTCAGTCCAATGATCGAATATACTTTATAGTTATTTTTAACAAAAATATTGCTGTTAGGATCAAAGGCAGTCTCACTGTAGTGAAAGTAATGGTCGCCTTCATCTGATAGCATAATAAAAACGAGTTTTGCATCTGCTCTTGGAATAATTGTTGCTTTCACTGTATTTGTGCCACCATTTTGTATATATGTTTGTGGGTTTTGCTTTACACCTAAGGCTCTCTCGGCAAAAAATATACCGGATTCTTTGCCTGAACCATCAATTTGAACAGCATCTACATTCTGGGAGAATGCTTTTGAACCGTTACTCGCTGTTACCCATCCGCTGCCCCATAGTTCCCATGCCTTTTCTCCACCTGGGTTCAATGTATCGCTATTAGAGCCTCTACTGCCCGTTGCTAAAACTCCAAGACGGAAATCAAGACTCTTGTTAGCAAGAGATGTAAAGAAGTCTTTCGCATTTGCTGATACTGCTGCTTGCTCTTCTGACATGGAACTTGAGTTGTCTACGACCCATACAATGTCTACTTTAGAGGCACCTGAGCTAGTGTATGAGTCAATTTTTTCTAGCTTTTCTATAGCTGTAGTTGTAGTATTGGTTCCATCATGTATATTATTCGCTGTAGAGCTACTGTTTGCATAATTGACTCCAATACCGACAAGTTCATTACCGGAACTACTGTAGGTCGCTTGCAATCTCAACTTGAAAGAGCTAACAATTTTTTCAGATGATTGCGCTGAAATATTATTGATGTCTACCGCTACACCGCCCACGCTGGTGCTCACCATTTCTGCGAGTAAGTTAGAAAATTGTGTTGCATTCATCGCAGAAGTTGTAGTAACAGAAAGTGTTTTGGATTGTGAGCAATTTCCACTGGCGTTTCCTATCGTTGTTGAGCCAATGTCTGTATTTACAGATGAGGTATTTGTATTGGCTGATATAGCGGTAACAATTTTATTTGCAAAAAGTATACAGTTTGTAATCGTTTCATCTATTTCGTTATAGGTACCTATGAAACCTGAAGTTTTGCCTGTTTTTCCTTGGTAGAAGATGCCAGTAAAATCAGAGTCGGTATTTTCTATTACTGTGACAGAGTTCGGGATTGTAATATCATATCCGCCAAATGATTTTATAAAGGTAGGTGCTATTTCTGTTACTGTAATTGCTTTACTCACATCTGTTTTTTCCAGTCTAGCTGTTGCTATAGAGCAACCGAAGGACTTACCGGTTGCAATACCCTTTTTGCCATCTGTATTCCCCACTGTTGCATAAGTGGCGTTTGCTTTTCCTTTGCTTGCTGTCCAATTTACAAATTTAGTAACATCTTCTGTTGAATTGTCGCTGTAAGTCGCTGTAGCAGTGAGTTTGGCTGTTCCACCAATACCAATTACGTTCGTATCAGAATCAATAGTTATATGAGAGAGTTTGTTGCTTATCACTGTAATTTCATCGGAGAGACCACCCCAAAAAGCTGTAATCGTTGGTTTTCCTGTTTCAACTCCTATTGCGATTCCTTTAGAGTCTGAATCATTGTTTATCCTTACTTTGTTTGGATCGGAAGATTGCCAAGTTACAAGTTTTGTGAGATCTATTGTAGTTTTATCCCTCATGTTTCCAGTCACTCTGAATTGTACAGGTATAGATGTGACTGTAGGCATTTTATCTGCGTTCTTTGGGCTTGTTATTTTTATACTTACAATAGGTGTCGTAGTGACTCTAAGCCTTCCTTTACCTGTGATCTTTGCTAATTTTGCTATAATTTTTGTCTTACCGGTTGCATATCCTGTGACTTTCCCAGAATTTGCAGCAATAGTAGCGGTTGTTTTATCTGCAGATGACCATGTAACTAAATGAGTAATGTCCCTTTTGCGACCTCCAGAATAGAATCCAATAGCCTTATACTCCTGAGGGATGCCAATTGGTATTCTCCTCTTTTTTGGTTTTACGGAAATCGAAAGAAGTCCAACGGATAGATCTTTAGTTGTAAGTTGCTCTTCTTTTTTTATGGGAGGAATGTTTTCTGCAACCGTATTAGGTGATTGCTTTGGAGGCTTACAGCCAAGAGTAAGCAGTAAAACGAGAATGCTTAGAAATGAGCTTTTTATAGAAAAATACTTTAACATATATAAATCTGTCTGTCCTCTAGTGAAAGTAAATTTTCAAAAACTCCAGTCAAACGATTATTGCTAATTTTTCTAACTTTTTTCTAGATGGATTGCGTAAAATTCCGCTAATGCCGGTGCAAAGAGCTTTCTCCTTTGTTAGGCAATAAAAATCGTATATCTCTATCTGGTTCAAAGTTTACCAATTTCATTTGCCAAAGTTTTACATTGCTACACTTACCTCGGTAGGAATCACTGAGAAAAAGTAGATCCTTGCAGTTATACCTATCTAAACGGATTTCTGCTTGCGCTACACCTATATTCCCTTTCCAAGATGCACCTGTTTTTAGTATATACTCCGCATACAAAAACTCATGCCCGGTCCCTTTTGTATCGTAAATACTAGGTTGAAAATTATAAGTTACAACAAGACGATTTCTTTTGGCCTTTATATTCTTTATTTTAGAATAGTAATAAGCAGTATAGCGTCCATTGTTCAACTGAAAAAAGCCAGAACCGGAAGATTTGCGTGAAGGAATCAGTGTATATCCATTGATATGAAAATTTAGATTGTTCAACTTGTACCATTCTGTTTCAGGAAAGGCAATTTGGCTAATATTATTAAAATCTCCTACAAAAAAAAACTCCACCCGAACATGAAATTTACCCTGCCGCTCTTCCAGTATAATTTTTTCAAAGCTCAGGTTTGCGTTAGGGACTTTGCGAGAACGTCTTTGGATAAACGAGTAATCAGGTATTACGTCTCCCCAAAGGCTTAGAGGCAATAAAACCAAAAAGGAAAGAGTTTTAAAGAGTTTCATAAGATAAATTTTGGGGTTCTGCTTGGGGAGAGTCAAGAAAAATTAACGGTACTTCGATCAATACATGAAAAAGAACTAGAGAAAAGTAAATCGGCCTCCAGGAGACAGGATAGAACCAAAAGAAACATAGCGATGTGAAAACAGCTAGGATAGGAATGAAGTAATACCATTTTTTCATCTCTCTGGAAAAACCTACAAAGAACAGCAATTCAGGAATGAATGTTGCCAACTTTTTAAAGTCAAGCCAGCTCTTTCTTTCTGGAACAATAAATATCCAGAGAATGTAATGTAAGAATTGCCCATAACCAAATAAGGATAGAAGCATAATATCTGGTTCTATGGGCCAATATATAGGTAGGGTATGGTTGTAAAGAGCTGTTTCTAAAGGTTCTTTTAACGAAAGAGAAGAAATCTCTAAGCCCCAAGAATAAAATAAAAAGGTTCCAACAACCGGCCATACTAAGTTTATAAGCAAAAACCATATTAGAACTTGTTGTTTATGGGTTCTATTTTTGTATAAAAATATCCAAGGAATCATATTGTGTAGATGGATAAACAGGAAGAGGACAAGTAAAGGATTGATAAAAGTTACTAGTAAACCTGTCGAACAAAAAATTATTAGAACTCCAATTTTATATTTAGAGAATAAGTTGGCTTTGGCACAGGTAAGAAATACCCAGGCAAATAGTAAGAAATAGTAAATTTTTTTAAAGTGTACATAACTTTCTTTAGAAGGGAACTTGGCCCACAAGGTTATAAAAGGCAGTACAGCTAGCACTAAAGCTCCTAAAAAAACAATCGGAGGATACGTCTTTCTTTTACGTAGAATTTTTTTTCCGGCTAAAAAGTATTCTGCTTCAGAGAGTGTATGCAGGCTACCCCCTAGAGCAAGGGTAATAAAAGCAAAGTGGTAGGGGAGATACAAAGCAAGTGGTAAAGAAATACCAGATAGCACAATTAGCAATATTTTATAATTTGACATAGAAAAGGAACAATGGATCAATCAACTATGATGAAACGAATCCTGTCTACAACTACATTCTCCATTTTATTTTTAGTATCTGTACGATATCTTGTGGCTGACGCTGCTCCAGATTATAGTTTTCATTGGGTTAAACGCAAGAAAGCTAGATCCAGTTCCCATCTGGTAGAGAGGAATAAAGCAAGAAGTAACTATGCAGCCGCAAAAGCGGTAGACAGAAAACTTAGTACTGCTTGGTGTGAAGGCAAAAGAGGCAATGGTATTGGAGAGTCTCTGAGTATTCAATTTAAGCCCGTAGTTGCAGAGGGCATCTTCATTCTCAACGGCTTTGCTGCAACCAGGTACCACTACTATGCCAATAACAGGATAAAGGATGTAGAAATCACCTTGAAGTATCGCAATGGCCGGACAAAGAAATTGAAAAGGCGTTTAAAAGACAACTTGTGCTTTGAAGTGGATGAAAGAGTATGTGACGATAATAATGAAGCTAAAATGCGGGCTTGCCTCAAAAAGCAAAATCGCATATGCCACTACGAACACGGAGAAGGCGGAGGTTCAGATGGAGCGAGTGTTGTAAAATTAAAAGCTCCAGTTTGTTTGGTCGGTCTAAAAGTGAAGATACTCAGTGTTTATAGAGGAAAGAAATACAGAGATACCTGCATTGCAGAAATTCGCCCCGCTAGATCTACCTATCTATATATGACTTCTAAGGAATATAAGAAAAAGCTAGATACAGTGGAGGCTAACTGTAAGTAAGGTATTTATTTTTTTCTAAATTGTTATGACAAAGAAACTTTTTTTCATTTTGCTCAGTATCTTTTCTTTGACTTCTTGTAGCTATCTTGAGGTGAAGATGGTGCGAACTCTAGTAGAGTATCCCGAACATTTGCCTGATGAAAGTGAGTCTTCTTTGCCAGAATTAGAAACTCCTTATGGAAGCAATACTTCCAAGGGCAAGTTCGTTTTTAGTAATGGAATAAAAATGTATTATGAAATCTATGGCAAGGGTTTTCCCTTATTTTTAATACATGGAAATAGTTCCTCTTCTGTAGATATGAAATACCAAGCAGAAGCCTTTAAAGAAAACTTCCAAGTGATTCTTGTGGATAGTAGGGCACATGGGAAGTCGGAACGAGGCACAGAACCTCTAAGCTACAAACTTATGGCAAAAGACTATATAGCTCTTGCGAAACATCTACAAATCAAACAGGCTCATTTTTTTGGCTGGAGCGATGGAGCCAATATTGCTTTGCAAGTTGCCATCTTACAACCTGTTCTGGCAAAAAGTATTGTCGCTTTTGCAGCTGTCTTAAGCCCTGACAGTATAATTAAGCTCTTCCAGGAAATGACAGTTTTAGAATATGAAGCAGCCAAACAAGAGTGGCAAAAGGATACGTCCGATGAAGAAAAATTGACCCGTAAAATGCAACTTGCATTGATGTGCTTTTTTCCAATACGCAAGCAAATGCTCAAAGAATTGAAAAAAGTCACCAATCCCGTTTTGGTCATGGCAGGAGAGTTCGATATTGTTAAGCTGCAAGAAACAAGAAAAATTGCACATCTTTTGCGAAATTCGGAGTTGTACATTGTTCCTAAGGGGACTCATTTTGCTCCTTATTTTAAATTTCAAATAGTAAACCAAAAAGCAAAAAGTTATTTGCAACAATACAGTACTCGAAGTCAGAAAAATAATATCACCAAGTCTTTGTAGATAAATGCGATGGAGAAATTCTAATGTATACCAATACGCAAGCAAACATTATTTTAGGCTCTGCAAGTAGTTTCTTTGATCGAATTGCAAGACCACTTCATAAAAAACTTGTAAACTCTTTGGCAAAACACGATCCAAGTTTTTCATACGAAGCCTTTACAGATTCCTTTCAAAAACTGTGTAAAATTTTAAACTTTGATTCTGATAACCCCAGAGAAATTCATATTGATGACAAAGGAACGGAAGTTCTGGTTTATCTAGAAAAATTAGATTTCCAAGTTGTCCGTATCAAACAAGCCGGAAAAAATTTTCAGACAATCGATACCGACCACTTACTATTAAAATTACTCTGTGAGTTAACAAATCCAATCCAATATGGCAGTGGTCGTCCTCTTGACGATTTAGTTTTATCAGCAAATTCTGTAGAGTATGTAAATTTAGCGGATTGGGGAACCGCTGGATTGCGTAACGAGTTGTACCAAGAAATCTGTCGCCTACCTATTTTTCCGAATCTAAAGGTAGCTGTTTTGTTTGGAGGGTATTTTTATGCCGATCACCTAGAAGACTTCGAATTTGGCAAAATGACAAACCTTTGTTATTTGGATCTAGCAGAGGGGAATTTATATGAATTGCCAAAAGGTATTACCCAGCTAGCCAATTTGCAAGCACTGGATCTAACACAAAATCCACTGGAAGAACTACCGGAATCCATCAAAAACTTGGCAACAAACTTAAAATTCCTACTTTTACAAGATACAGAGTTACCTCCAGAAAAAATTCAGCAATTGAAGCTTTGGCTTCCCAATACAAATATCCTAACTTAATAGCAGAAGATTGTATCTGCCCAGCTATAAAGCAGTGTGAATCGAGATTTTAATTCCGTTCCTATATTTTCGAATTGTATACTCCCATAGCTCTCCATCCGTCTTTCTATAGAATAGAGAGCTTGCATCATTCCAAGCAACAGTAGCAAACGAGTTACGGTATGCTTTTTGACAAAATTTCAAAACAATATAACCATCTAGCACATTCGCATTTGGTAAAATCAATTCATAGTATTCGTTTTCTTTCGCTTGGTATCTGGATGAATAGGATGCTCCATTTGAATAAAATATTTTATAGTTTTCTACATAAGAACTTGCATCCCTCTCGTCCCCATAGCCTGAAAAGACTTTATTTTTATCTATATGATCTCTCTGAAAATGGGATTCAGAATAATTTTCTAGGCTTTTGCAATTATCTTTAGGAACTGGAATATCTTTGGAAAGTAGACTTTTAAATTCAGAGTCTACAAAAGCACCAAATACCCATCCAGTACTAGAGTTTTGCAATTCAACTTTATACCAATAAGCTGTTTTTGCATACAATGTTTCTTTTTCTTTGGAATGTTTAAAAACTTTGACACGAGACATAAAAGGAAGGTAAGCAATTTTAGAGTATTTCGTCCCAGGCTTTTCTCGCAGATTCAAACCTTGCTTCTCAACAACATAAACTATTTTTCCAGTTGTAAAATAGTCTTTCTCAGAATTACAGGAAATACTAAGAAACGTTAGAAGTATGAGTATCAACTTTTTATAGGTTGTAGCTAATTTATTATTTCGAAAGTGCTGCATTATCTTCATCACGAATACCTTGGCCTTTAGGCAAAGCACTACAAGTAAAAAATAACAGTATTAATTATTTTATAAGCTATTTTATAGAGAATTAGAGTTTATTCGTAGTGAATCACTTCAACAACAAAGCCCTCCTATTCAGTGGAGGCTTCAAAGTAACTGGTGACTTGGTGGAAAACTTCTTCGGTATCGAATTGGCTACGTTCGGGGGAAGTCTTTCGCCTTTGTTTCAGGTGTTTTAGGCAAATATCATCCTCTACTTGCAGATAGATCAACTTATGTGGAATATTATCCTGTAAAAAGATCTCTTTAAACCACGCCCTTTGTTTCCGAGTATTTCCCGGAAAATCCATGACTACGGAAATTCCTTTGTTTAAAATACTTCTTACATGTTCTGCTAATAGAGGTTTTAATCGTGCCGAATACTTTCTGTAATCCGCAAAGTTTTGTATTTCTTCGGGATACACCTTTGCCAGCCAGTCGTCCTCAGACAAAAGAATTGCTCCTAATTCAGTTGCGAACTCTTTCGCCTTAGTAGACTTGCCAGCTCCCATTTTTCCACAAAAGAATACTAATGTTCCTTTCAAATTTCTACCTGTGTTCGAAGTTACGCAAATACTTTAGTTTCATAAAAGCGAGAAATGAGTAACAGGCACATGATAACGAGAGGTGGAGCGAATTCACCATCATTGGCATTCCAATGTGCAGATGACGCCAAAATAAAGTCATAAAAAAAGCCGGCATAGGCCCATTCTTTGAGAAGTTTTGATTTTTTACTCAGAATGGCAATGACTCCCAATATTTTTGCAATGGCAAGTGGGTAGATGATATAGGTTGGAAAACCCAGTTTGGTAAATTCTTCTCTAACCATTGGATTTTGTGCAAAATACATAATTGCAGCAAATAGCATCATTGCACAAAAAACTCCCGTTACAACCCAATAAATAATTTTATCTCTTTTCATAATATTTCCTTACTGTAACAATAGTACCTTAGTATTGTGTTAGTCACTTGGTTCAAGTAGATTTCCATAATCTTAAAACTCTAAATTTTTAGGTCGTTTGAGATATTTTTTAATCACTTCTGGCGTAAGGATTTCGAAATCAGCTGATTGTGGAAAGGCTTCTATTTTTGCAAATAAATCTGGAGGAACCTTTGCCAACTTTCGAGTTTCCATATTGATCCAGGATAACAACATTTCGGAGTTCGCAAGGTTTACGCCTTTTTCGTCATAAAAGTTATGTTCGATCAAAATAAACCTACCATCCTTGTTACGTCCTTTCACCTCTAGGCTGACAATAACATGGTCTCCCATATGCGTTTCTTTGAAGTAATAGATATGTTCGTAAAACACGATCGGGCCAAGACCATAGCTGTTCATATCTTGCAAACTCAAGTTGTTTTCTTTAAAAAAGGACATGCGTGTATGGCTCATGAATTGGATGTAGGTGGAGTTCGCTAGATGGTTGTTAGCATCCATATCATTCCAGCGGACTTCAAATTTCTTGGTATACATAAGTTTTTATATCTCTGCGGGTTTCACTACTATGAGCCTGTCTGAAAGGATCGGTAGATCGTTCCCAGAGCGGAGCCGAAGGGAACATAGTACTCTAAGCAAAAAAACTGCATAGATCCACCTTCTAAACTGCCTTTGGGCAAGTCCAGCACATAAAGTAGTTTTAACTTTACAGGATATGTATGGCGGTATAGCATGTATTAGTTTTTCCATGAATATATACCTGCTTGTTTTTATCTATGTGCTCCTCGTCATTGCTGCTATTTTTGCAAAATTACAAAAACCGCAATTTTATAAATACACAAAACCACTTCCAATCCTATTTTTAATTGTTTTTTTTTCTATGACGTCCTTTGGTCAACCCCACTTCTCGACCTGGATTTTGTTAGGTCTTGTAGGAGGTTTGCTGGGTGACATTTTATTGCTAAAGGATTCACTTTTTATTCCTGGAGCTTTGGCATTTCTTATCGGTCATATCTTTTATATTGTAGAATTTTTACAAAAACCTCTCATCTATGATTTGTATCTTTTTACGAGTGTAGCGGTAGTCAGTGTTTTGTATGGGCTTTACCTGATTCGAAATATACAGCGGAAAAAGGGGTTGTATGGGTTTGTAATCACAGCGTATATCGCTTGTATTTATAGTATGTTTATAACATCGATGAGCTTTTATTTGCATGAGCCAAGTTATTTCCTGATTCCATTGGGTGCAGGTGTTTTCATGGTTTCTGATGCAGCTTTATCGTATGGAAAGTTTATACGTTCCAGTAACATGCAGGAATTTATTGTATCGGTCACCTATTATTCTGCCCAACTTTTTATTGTATTTGGTTATTTGAGAATTCCTTTCACCGCCTGACCTCTTAATATAAACAGAGCAGCAGGCTTTCCCTATCTTAAAACCAGTGCAATCCCGGACATTGAGTGAAATTTATTATGCATACAATAAATTTTGTATCGAAATGCCCGAGATGTAGGGAAAATCCCTACTCTAACTGGGCACGCAGAAACTTGAGTTGTTTGTGCATTAGCTTTTTGTATTTCTTGCGGCGTCTCTTACGGTGCTTTTTATTGCTGTAGAGACGATCAAGCAATATTTCCATGCGATCAAAAAGGGCTTTGTAATCTGTTTCTTCCATAGGTAATACCTCGTTTATAAATTGTAGGTCACCCAAGGATGCTAATTGCTTGACCGTGTATTGAGGGTACACAGATTAGAAATAAGCATCTTCGGGTGTGAGTTTCTCCGTCCGGGTTGATTTAGCGGTCATGACCGGGCGGAGAGCTATTTCCACATTATGCTCTTTTAGCTTCTATGAACTTGTAATTCATGTCATTGCTATAAAATAAAAACGTACGTTAAGTTGTCCAGACTTTTTTTGTGAGGGGAGTTTTTTAAGAGGAGTGGCTCATGGATTCCATAATCTAAAAAGTTAAAGTATAGGTTTTGGGAAATACTTATTTTGTGAACTATTATTACACCCTAAAAACCAAGCTACATATACATTTCTCGGTTTTGGTGAAACAAATTACTGATTGATTTAGCTTTATAGTAGAAATTTAGAGCGTTTAGATCGGTTTGAGACAAAGCGGATTGTGTTTCAAATAATCCTTCGCATGAGAGCCATTCGGTACATCTTCTCGTGGAAATAAATATTCAGGGCTTGCTGTAATTCTTTTTTTCCCAGGAACTGCACCTTTATCTTCCGTTTGCCATTGGAGGATTAGCTTTCCTTTTATATCAAGTGAAATCTTGAGTGTGTAATCTACATAAAACGAACGCTTACCATACATTTTTTGTAAATCCTCTTGCCATTCCTGTTTGCAGGCCGATTCATAAGTGGTGTCACCCTGGAGTTCTTTATGAATACTTTTGCATCTACCGTATAGATACTTTCTCGCAAAATACCTATAATCATTACTTAAGAACTTTCCTGTAACAACGATGTGGCCTCCTTCTTTGTGCCATTTATTATTTTTGAAAAGATGCTTGTAGCGAAAACTATCCTGGATTTCGATAAGAACAGTTCCATCTATGTTGAACAAAATATAGTCGATAGAGGCTTCATTGTCCAAAAGAACAATTTTCTTATATATAGAATGGATGCCCCCATCACAAATACCTCTGAGACCTATACATCCTTCATAAAACTGTGCGGGAAAGTTATTCTTAGTGAATCTATAGCAACCTGTTTTGGTATCAATCAATTTAGCGTTTGTAAAAGAAGGTTTACTGGTTACATAATTCGCTAATACCCATCCTTTCGTTTTGAATTTAGAAGTATGTTAATCTTTTTCGAGTTATAATTATAGATTATGTCTCATAGTAGCACTGGCGTCTATACGGGAAGAATAGTCTTCTGCTTTGTGGCAACGCGATTCGAATATGAAAATACAGTTTTCTTTTACTCACAAATTGCTAATCTCTTTATTCAAATCACTGGCTATGTTCTCTGTATTTTTTCTATTATCGTAGAGCCTTATGACTATAATTTCTTTTTTATATTCAATTTCAACATAATACAGGGAAACCTGTTTGACAATTACTGCTCTTCGAACAATCTTTAAAAACTCAGAAATTGGATTCATTTTAGGCCATTTTGTAATTCGGTTGATTTCCTTTTCAACTTTTGTTTTAAAATTGACGGCTACCTTCAACCCAAATTCTTCTTTTAAATACTGCAAAATCTGGCTATAATCCTTATCTGCTTTTTTTGTCCATTTGACACTGTGACTCATCAAACTTAACTCTCAAGTATTCTTTTTACATTTTCTGTAACTTTTTCATGAGAGACTAAGTTTCCATTTCTATAGTCCTCTAACCCTTCCTCAATAGCTCTCTTTTCTTTTTCGTCAATATTATCCCACCAATCTTGCTTTTTGGGGTGATTTTTCAATGCTTGAATTCGATTCTCTACATAATCTTTGCTATGGACAATAGACTGCCATTCGATATAGTCCTCTTCCGTTTCTGAAATGGGTTGGTGCTCTTTTTGTTTTAAATCAGCAAAGGAACAATCATATTTTTTTTGGTATTTTAAATCTTTTTCTTTGTAGTTAGAAAGTTTATGCTCTAAAATCTCTATAGCATGGTGTCTGGCGAAAGATTCAATATCGGGATAACCAAACTCTTCAATAGTTTTTTGCAGTAAATTATCCATACAACTTGCTCCTTAGATGTATCATTCTTTTATTTTATACTAACTTTAAGCAAAGACAATAAAAATACCAAAGCTTATACCTTTTTCTTCTCCCCATCCCTTACAATTGAAATAGGTCTCGTACAGATACTTTGGAGTGTATTCCCAGTTCTGTGGTTTTGCTTTGGTAGACCGTTCTCGCTACCTGCAATCGGTTGTAAAAGTATCTTTCTCCACAGCAATCCAAATCTAATAAAGCACTTCTTTCTTGTAAACAGAATTTTAGTTCTGAAAGTTTCTTTGCAAGAGTGAACCTCTCCGATATCCCATGCGCATGTTACACCAGAGAGGGCATTGTTTTTTTGCTATTCCCAATCGCTGAGTAAGAATTCTAAGCTGTCTTTTAAATAGCGTATCTGGTCTTGGGCCGTGTCGTGGTAGCGTTGGCGTCTTTTGGCGGAATAGTTTTCTGCTTCATAGCAACGCTGTAGGAATATGGAAAGTCGGTCTAACACGCCGACTAAATAGTCTAGGTCTGGTTGTGGATTCATCGAGAAATCTCCTGTTATTGGTATTGTTTCCCGAAGATGTAAAAGGCTTGACCGTGTACTACGAGTACACAGACTTTTTTCAACACCCTCGGGTGGGAATTCTCAGTCCGGAAGAAGTTTGGTCGCTGATGCCGGGCTGAGAGCTTTTCACTTCAAATGATCTTATTTCAAATAAGTGCTCTCCTTTTTGAAAACAAAGTGCATAGGTAAATATTTGTAGGTACTGGAAAAATGTCTATTGTTTTCTTAAAATTTTACATTCCAGCGTGGTAAACATTTATTTTGTTTATAATAAAGCTGTATTATAGTCGCTTCTACAAATGCTGGAATATGTTTGAGTGGCGAATTAAATGTATCATACCAATAAACGTCTATCGCCTCAATTTTTTCAACAATCAGCTTTTGTTTCCATGACTTTTTTCGTATATTACCAAACTGTTTCCCATTTACAATTCTACCATAGAGGCCACCACCGCCACTACTTCTATGTTTAATACTACCATCATTTTGAACTTTACCAGAACAACCTATATAAACTAACTCAACTCGTCCTTTTTTTAGTTCATATACAATATAAACCCCACTTCTATCTTTAGGAGCATTACAAACCTTACTAAGTTCTTGTTCAGCGGAAAAAAAGAAATGATCCTGATTCTTATATTTTTTTAACTCATCAAACATATTTTGCCTTACTATTTTTATTAAGTATCTAAATAAGAGATAACATTCATATATCTGGCAATTATAAAAATACTCTATTTTGGAAAATTTTAACTATTGAATCTTCACTCATTTAGTATACATTCAAATCATCCCTAAAAAAGGACTGACAGCGAGAATACTCCTAGAAGAATTCACACAAAATGCCGTAAGGCTTTATTATGATTTATGCTACAATTAAATGAATTACATATATGGGAAAAATTGAGTGGTCCTTATGGAAATTCGGAAGAGATACCAGCGCTACTCATACAACTTAGCAATACACATAGTAAAAAAATTGCTGATGAAATCATTTGGGAATATATTTATCACCAAGGCTCTATATATGAATGTACACTTGCTACCATTCCTCACTTATTAAAGATAGCTGACGAATCAAATAACCCAGATTTTAAATTAGACTTATTGTTATCTTTAGGAATTGTTTTAATTGGCATTGATGAAACTTCTAATCTTCAAGGTATTTTTAAAGAAGAAAATTTGGCTGAACCTATTCAAAAAAGCATCCAAACTGCATTTATAGATTCCCTACAGTTATTTCAAAATGGTATAAACCATTCCTTCCAACATGCCAGAATTTTAGAGGAAGAATCAAAAAGATTTTTTCTAATAGCATTTCTTGTCATAAGCAAAAGGCATAAGGAGGCAGAAATATTTACCATATTTAGTGGTAATGATGAATATGTATTTGTTTGTCCCCATTGTGAAGAAGAAACATTTTTGTGGAACGAAGAAAATATACTAAATGCTTATAGTAAAGACCCTGTTCTCTCTGCGGAATCTCCCCAAAAGCTATCCATTGAGATGAATGAATCAAATCCAGAATTGGAATGGTTAGAAACACCTGTCAATGAAATTGGTATTAACTCGCTCAAACCGCTAATAAAATACTTTAGAGGTGATTTAACTTGTCATAATTGTAATAAACAGTCCAACGTATTTGCTGGAATCTTAAATAGTATATAATGCAATTTTACTTTATTCCGTAAAAATGTGTTATACATTCGTAAATCCGTGTATGGACCTACAAGCTCGAATATGCTATATTACAAACTAATAAAGTAGCACTTTTTTCGATGCACTCAAATTTTTATATTTTCATAACTCAATTTATGTTCTTCCAAAAAATCTACATTTTCTTTCATAGCTCCAATTCTAAAATGAGAAATGAGATTCCTCACTCTCATTACATTAA
>JBCCIA010000029.1:0-24722 GCA_039028475.1 Spirochaetota bacterium
AAACAGAGCAGTATCGTTTTAAACTGCGTTGTCGCATCATTCAGATTGGTTTTACTATTTTAGATTCTTACCAGAGTAAAATGATTTCTGGTATGGAACGAGAAGTGACGATGAGACTGCAAAGAATTGAACCTGGCTTGTTAGAGCAAAGAAAGCAGACTTCTCAGAAAAGATAAATGCAAGAAACTGGCCCTGAATTGCACTATCTTTTGCATAGGCTTTCGAATTGTCCGGAAGATTTTTTAAAGCCTCCCTTTATTCCTTCAGGACAAAACCTTAGGCTTCCCTCTGGTCATATCAATACACTGGCTTTAGTTTCAGATTTAGTGTATCTACTTTCAGGCCAACCTCTTCCAAATGAATTATTAAACTCTTTTAAAAAACATAAGAAATATGCAACCAATTATTTGCGGCTTTTACAGGTTGTTGTCTTTTTGTTCCACGATGAATGGTTTTTGCAGAAGAGCAAATATTCGTCTCGCATTAAAAACTTTTTATTACCTGACTCTCGTTCCATTTTAGTAAAATTAGCAAAAATCCACTCTCCTGAAACTTTTTTAGATGATCCTGAGCGTAGAGAAGAGTTGGTTCGCTTGTGTTTGGATGCAGTATCTTTGCGTCCACAAGGTGAAACTAGCCAGCAAGCTAAAGATCGGTTGGCGACTTTAGACTCGATGGAACGGGATAGGCTGATGGCAGAAGCAAAAATAGCAGCCAAAAGAGCAGAAGAACTCAAACGCAAAATGCGTGAAAAAGCTGCCAGAGAAGCTGCCTCTAAGATGCCCCGAGAATAATGCCATTCGTTTTATCGTTAAGCCTAGGTTCCAATATTATTTTTCATTGTTTTTAGGAATTCCCTAGAAAAACTAGTCCTATAGGAGTGTTTGTAAAGCCTTGGGAAATGCGGTAAAAAAAACGAAGATAAAACAAAAGCCTATTCTTACAGATGAATCTTTTCCTGGTAAGTTGTGCATACTTCCTGTAAAAATAAGGCCTGTTTTTCCTGGCATTATTACTCCCTTTATAGTACAGTCAGATCGATACACCTCTAAAATAGAAGAAATTTATGCTGGAAGTGGACTCATTGGCTTGAGTCTCCTACAAGATGAGGAGTCAGGAAAAGAGAACCCGCAAAATTTATACGATGTAGGCGTAATTGCTAAGATTCTAAAAAAAATCCATCTTCCAGATGGTGGTCTCAATATCCTGGTAAGTACCTTGGCTCGTTTTCGAATCCATTCTTTTATTCGAGATACTCCTATGATCGAAGCTAAGGTAATTTATATCTCCGAATTTTCATCAGGTAGTCGCTCTGCTCTCAAGGCTCTGATGCGTAATTTGTTTATTTTGACCCGAGAATTGGCTCAAAATAACCCTCTTTTTACAGAGGATATGAAGCTAACCTTGGTAAACTTAAATGAACCAGGTAAGATGGCTGATTTTGTAGGATCTATCCTCAATCTAGAAAAAGAGGAATACCAAAATATCTTAGAAACAGAAGATGTATTTTTGCGATTAGAAAAGGTCATTGTTTTTCTGAAAAAGGAAATCGAGTTAGTTGCATTGCAACAAGAGATCAATAATAAGATCAATGACAAGCTAGATAAGCAACAAAAGCAGTTTTTTCTAAGAGAGCAGTTAAAAGCTATCCAAGGGGAGTTAGGAGCTGTTGAAGATAGACCAGAAAAAAAATACGAACTTTTGTTAGAACGCTTAGAAACCTTGCAAGTTCCGGCAGAAGTCGTACAAGAGGTTCGTAGAGAAGTCGAAAAGTTGTACTACTCAGACCCCAATTCTGCAGATTATAATGTAATTCGTAATTATTTAGATATGGTTCATTCTTTACCTTGGGAAGAACCTCTAAAGCAGGATATTGATCTTTCCTTTACTCGTAAAGTTTTGAATCGTGACCACTACCGTTTAGATGATGTAAAGGAAAGGATTTTAGAGTTTCTTGCGGTTAAGAAGTTGAACCCAAAGAGTGATGGTTCTATTTTATGCTTAGTTGGGCCTCCTGGAGTAGGCAAAACGTCTATTGCACGTTCTATTGCAGAAGCTCTTGGAAGGAAGTTTTACCGTTTTTCGTTAGGAGGAGTCAAAGATGAGGCTGAGATTAAAGGACATCGTAGAACTTATGTGGGTGCACTTCCTGGTAAAATCATCAATGCTTTCCGTTTGCTAAAAGTAAAAAATCCAGTAATTCTATTAGATGAAATAGACAAACTGAGTTCCGGTATCCAAGGAGACCCTGCTTCAGCATTGTTGGAAGTTTTAGATTCACAGCAGAACCATAGTTTTCGTGACCACTATTTAGACCTTCCGTTTGATTTATCAAAGACCTTATTCATTGCAACTGCTAATACTACGGATACTATACCGTTGGTACTTGCAGATAGAATGGATATCATGCGACTCTCTGGTTATATATCAGAAGAGAAGGTCCAGATCTTTAAAAAGTTTCTTTGGAAAAAAGTTTCCAAAAAAACAGGTATTGATAAGAAAAATGTTCGTTTTGATACTGCCGCGGTTTTTTCCCTTGCGGATTCTTATTCTCGTGAGGCTGGAATGCGAGGAATGGAAAAAATGTCAGAGAAGATTGCTCGTAAACTAGCTTTAAAGTTAGTTCAGGGAGAAGCGTTGCCTAAACTAGTCAAAAAAGACACCTTGTCGCAATATTTAGGAGTTCCTGTATTTGTTCCGGATCGAATTACACAACCTTTGCAACCAGGTATTGCAATTGGACTAGCTTGGACAGCTTCAGGTGGTGCAACCCTTGCCATAGAAACCCTATTTATTGAAGGCAAAGAAGGTGTTTTTCTGACCGGAAAGTTAGGAGAGACTATGAATGAATCGGCTAGTATTGCTTTTCATTATGTAAAATACCTTTTGTCTGACAAAGAGTTCTTCACCAATAAAAATGTTCATATCCATATTCCTGATGGTGCTACTCCAAAAGATGGTCCCAGTGCAGGGATTACTATGGCAGTTGCGATTCTTTCTCTCGCTATCGGTCACAAAACTCCTACTGGTTTGGCGATGACAGGCGAGTTGACTTTGAGTGGTGAAGTTTTGCCAGTTGGTGGTTTACGCGAGAAACTGGTTGCTGCCAAAAGAGCAGGTATCAAAAAAATTATTTATCCTACAGATAATAAAGCGCATATCGATGAGGTTCCTGCGTATGTTACAAAGGGACTTAAATTGTTTCCAGTTAGCAATTTTGCAGAAGTGACTGCAATTGTATTTGGGAAAACAAAACTTAAGAGTAAGGAATAAAATATGGGTGTTCCCTTTATAGATATAAAAAGATTTGAAACAGGTTTTCTAGAAGAATGGGAAGCAAAAGTCAAACTTCTGAGTAAAGATGCCCGATTTATTGGCGGAGATGAAGTAGCAAATTTAGAGAGAAGTCTTTCGGAATATACCTCTTCTCCACATGTTGTTTCATGTGCAAATGGGACGGATGCCATACAGTTAGCTTTGCGGGCTATGGGTGTCAAGAGGGGTGATAAGGTATTATTACCAGATTCTACTTTTTGGGCTACGTTTGAAGCGGTAGTTAATGTTGGAGCTACTCCTTATACTGTGGATACAAATTTACAGGATTTGCAAATGGACTTTGCTACCTTTGCAAAAGCGGTGGAAGATATAAAACCACAAGCAGCAATTTTAGTACACCTATATGGTTGGGGCTCCGCTGATCTGCAAAAATACCGCGATTTGTGTCAAAGTAAGAATATTCCTTTGTTGGAAGATGGAGCACAGTGTTTTGGTGTTGAATACCAAGGTAAATCAATTTATAGTGGCGCATATATAGCGACAACTTCCTTTTATCCTGCCAAAGTACTGGGAGCCGCAGGAGATGCTGGGGCTGTGTTTTGTTCTAACGAAGATTTAGCCAAAACAACTCGAATACTGGCAAATCATGGTAGAAATACCCACTACGGGCATGGTATGGTAGGTTGGAACTCGAGAATGGATAGTTTACAGGCCGCTTTTTTGAATATTGTCTTAAAACATTTTGAAAAAAGGCTTTCGTCTCGCCAAAAAGTTGCCAGCCAATATGCAAAAGATTTACCTGAAATAGGGGTCGCTGTTGTGAATCCTCCCGTAGGATATTTACAAAATGGCTATTGCAATGTAACTTTATTTCCCACAGAAAAGCGGGCTGACTTACAAGTAAAGTTGAAAGAAGCTGGTATTGGTTTTGCAAATATTTATCCAGGCTCTATGTCTACACAAGAGGGGGCAAAGGAATACCTAGGTGGGATCTTTGGAGGAGAAAATGCAAAGAAAATCAGCCAAGAAGTCTTGAATTTACCGTTATTTCCTTACATGAAAGAAGAGGAATACCAACAAGTTCTTGCAATACTTTCTGCTTTTATGAAAGAGCAATAGAGGCTATGGTTTGCTCCGTAGTCTTTTATTTTTTCTGTTAGGGGGATACTCTTTCGTATCGTTAGCAGCAAAAGAAGTCTCGTTACAAAATGTTCGTTATCTTTACGCACGAACTAAGGTTTTTAGTCCCGCCGTAGATATTATTCTGGATGCAGGTAAAATTAAGAAAATTCGAAACTCTATCGATCTACCGACAAAGCAAGAAATTCGTTATGTGATTCCTTCTTTTTGCGATGCTCATGTAACATTGGGAGCTAATTCTTTGGGAGGGCAAAACGATCCTAGTAATATTCGTTTGGCTCTCAAAAGCTTTTTGGAGTATGGTTTTACCCATATCCTCTCTGTTGCTGATGGGAAATGGGTAGAAAAATGGCAAAAAAAAATTGCCAGTAGTAAAGTAGTTGGCCCTGATATACACCAACACGCTAGGCCTTTGTTATTGCAGCATAAGGAAAATACTGCATTATCTTCTGAATTGTATTATCGTAGTGAAAGTGAAGAAAAATTTTTACAAGAGATCAAGAGGCAGGTAAAAAATCGTTTTTCTCATGTCCATTTGTTCTATCGATACAATCCAGAAGATCAATTTTTTTTTACGCCTTACTTTTTACGAAAGGTGCGTTTGTACATAGAAAGAGCCAATAAAACTTTTTTGGTTTCTACATTTGCTGATGAATCTGCAATTCTTCATTCTCTCTCCTCTGGTGTTAGGCATTTGTACCACCCTATTCCCTATAGTTTGAACCAAGAAATTACTCCTATCCTAAAAAGAGAATTGCATTGGTCACCTATGTTTATGGTATATTACATATTAAGCATACAGGGAAATAAAGCAAAAGTAGATACAATGCGGAAAGAGTTAAGTCAAAAAAGCACTTTTTTCAAAAGTAATTATGCAAAAGCAATGCAGGAGTTTGCCAAAACCAGGGTTTTACCTAAAAAAGATACTTTGTACGCAGTAGAAGAATTTAATTCCTATATACAATTTTTTGCGGAAAATAAGTCTATGGTAAAAAATATGTATTTGTCTAGCGGTACTGGTAATTTATTTTTGTTTCCTGGGATTGCGGGGCTTCAGGAGTTTCAGTTTCTTCTCAAACATAGCCAGGCAAAAAAGAGTGATTTGTGGAGTATTCCAAGTATAAATACTTGTAATGTTTTAGGTGTGGCAAATGGAGTTGTGGCGGAAGGTAAAGAGGCTAATCTGCTGGTATTAAAGGATAACCCTATAGAAAACCCTGATACTCTTTATACAATTTTAAAAGTGATAAAAAAGGGAAAAGTTGTAATTGATAGGAAAAACAATCGGAGGAGATATGGACGAAAGTAAAAAAGAGATTTTTAATAAGTTACTGGATGAAAGCTTTAAAAAGAGAAAGTCAATAGAGCCAGGTGCTCAATACGAGGCGGTTGTAACATCACGCAAAGATGACTATATATTTATTCAAACGGCAACGGGAAATATTTCAGGTATTATTCCTAGTAGTGAATTTAATTCTAAAACTCTTCCTCAAGTAAATGACACGTTAAAGGTACATTTTGTAAAAGAAAGTTATGGGGACTATTATTTTACTCATACTATGGCCGCTGAAGAAGCAGATTGGAATATGATGTTGTTGGCCTATGAAAAGGAAATACCTGTCTTGGGTAATATTAGAGCAGAAATCAATGGTGGTTATGAAGTAAAAGTTGGTGAGTTTATTGGTTTTTGTCCACATTCACAACTAGATAGTGAGGCAAAGCAGCGTAGTCCTGTAGGTTCCGAGCATCGTTTTATAATCCATGAAGCGAATCAGAAGACAGGAAAGCTCGTTCTTTCTCAGAAGAGAATCTCTGATAAAGAAAAAGAATACAAGCGAGAAATTTTAAAAGAAGAACTGAAAGTAGGACACTTTGCAACTTGTGTTGTAAAATCAATTCATAATTTTGGTATGATTGTTGATTTGAGTGGTATGGATGCTTTGATACCAGCGAGCGAAGCGAGTTTTAGAAGGAATACTGATTTAGAAAAAGAATTTCAAATTGGCCAAACCCTGCGTGGGAAAATACTCTCTTTAGATTGGGAAAATAATAAGATTTCTCTTTCTATCAAAGATTCGTTGCAAGATCCTTGGGCGAGCAATGTTCCCTTTAAGGAAGGTGATGTTGTGGAAGCTACAATTGACTCTATTAAGACCTTTGGGGCATTTGTGAAACTTGATGAGAACTTTACAGCCTTAGTTCCTAACAAAGAATCAGGCTTTCCTGCACGTACTCCTCTGAGTAATCACCTACAGAAAGGTGATACAGTGGATGTATTTATCATGGAAGTAAATCCACAAAAGCGACAAATTGCAGCTTCTATTTCACGTGCTAAGCAAGCTAAAGAAAAGATGGAATACCAAAAGTATTTATCAGACCAAGAGGAAATTCAAAATACTAGTAGTTTTGGGCTGTTACTAAAAAAGTCACTACAAAAAAAATAATAGGTATTCGTTGCTTAACATAGTTTTGTACCGACCCGAGATTCCACCAAATACGGGCAACATAGCTCGTCTTTGTGTCAATGCTGGTATCTCCCTGCATATTGTTGGAGAACCATCCTTTGATTTATCTGAAAAAGCGGTGCGTAGAGCTGGCTTAGATTATTGGAAATTCCTTTCTCTATCTCGGCATAAGTCTTGGGATAATTTTATGCAAACTGTTAGCAAACAACAGGGAAGGGCATTTTTGATTACAAAGTTTGCTAGTAAATCCTATACAAAACAGAACTTCTGTGAAGGAGACTTTCTTGTTTTTGGTCGAGAAACCTCAGGAGTTCCTCCAGAAGTAGCACAAACATTCTCAGCAGAGTATAAATTATCTATTCCTATGAAAGAAAATTCACGTAGTTTGAATCTAAGCAATGCGGTAGCAATCTTAGCTTATGAGGCTTTACGACAAATAGAAAATTGGTAAGAAAAAAATATTCACTTTACATTTAATTAAGATGCTCTTAGTCTGTATCCAGAAACATGGCTCACCAGATATCAAAGCAGGAAATAGAGAAAGAACTTAAAGAAATCCTTTCCTTTGGTGTTATTGGGTACCCAAGTGACTATCTTTGCTGGTTGAAGATGTCCTTTGTACAGAAATTTGATGATTTTCAATTTGATATTTCTGAAGCAGGAGTCAAAGAATTATTAGATTCATTGGTTTCCTCTGGAGATGCTAAACCTGGCGAGTTTGATAAAAAAGAATATACAGTACAAGACCAAAGTGATATTGCTAGGCAGTCTTTTGGAGAAGAGAATTATGTAATTCTTGGAGGCCATGAATACTCTCCTATCCAGTACTTGCGTAGTAGACTCGAGTATTTTTTAAAAAGAAAGGAAGCTACAGAAGCTGATATAATGGATATCAGTATTGCTACAATTGAGGCAATTGAAAACGCAGTTAAGTATGGAGATGGGAAGGAAATTCTCATCAATTACTCCGTAGCTTCTGAACGGTTATTTTCTATTACTATTACCAATCGTATAAAAGAATTTGAGCTGCAAACAGAGATTGAAAGAGGCAAGTACTCTTCTAATATTACTTTGATGCGTGGTGTAATGGTTATGCAAAAGTTATTTGATAATTTGGATTTGTCTATCTTAGATGATACAAAACAAGCAAAGCTGTTTGCTCAAAAAAAGCTTTCCTAATACCCGTGTCTTCTTTTAAACTTGTTTCTCCTTTCTCATCTGCTGGTGATCAAACGGAAGCTATTAAGAAAATTGTCAATGCTTACCAAAATGAAGAAGAAAAAGTAACTTTAGTAGGTGTTACCGGTTCTGGTAAAACCTTTACTATGGCTCATATCATTGAAAAGTTAAACAAGCCTGTACTTGTCATTTCCCATAATAAAACTCTGGCTGCTCAGCTCTTTCGAGAGTTTAAAGAATTTTTTCCTGAGAATGCCGTTGAATACTTTGTTTCCTATTATGACTATTACCAACCAGAAGCCTATCTTCCTACTACAGATACATACATAGAAAAAGATATGTCTCTCAACGAAGAGATCGACAAACTTAGATTGCGGGCAACATCTTCTCTTTTGGAGCGAGATGATGTTGTTATCGTAAGTTCGGTTTCTTGTATCTATGGTTTAGGCTCTCCTGATGAATATTCTAAATCTTTACTGATGCTAAAAGTAGGTGAGGATATCGATCGCGATACAATTATCCGTAAACTATTGCATATCCAATACCAAAGAAATGATATAGATTTTTCACGTGGCAACTTTCGTGTACGTGGGGATACCATAGAATTGATTCCAGCCTACCATGACGAAGGGATTCGAATCGAGTTATTTGGCGACGAGATTGAAGCTATTACTAGGTTTGAGCCTTTAACCGGAAAAGCTATCACCAAACAAGAAAAGCTCGCGATTTATCCTGCAAAACACTTCATTACCTCAGCACCAAGTGTAGAGGAGGCTATGAAAAAGATCAAAACAGAGCTGGAACAACAAGTTGCTAGCTTCCAAAAGCAAAATAAGCCATTGGAAGCCGAGAGAATTGAGTCGCGTACTAACTATGATATGGAGATGCTAACTGAGTTAGGTTATTGTAATGGGATTGAAAATTACTCCAGGCATCTGACAGGTAGGCAAGAAGGAGAAAGACCTGCTTGTTTGCTAGATTATTTTCAGAAAGACTTTCTTGTAATTGTAGATGAGTCACATGCAACTATTCCTCAGATTGGCGCTATGTATGCGGGAGACCGGGCTCGTAAAGAAACTTTAGTGAACTTCGGTTTTCGCCTGCCAAGTGCCTTAGACAATCGGCCTTTAAATTTTCCTGAATTTGAAAAAATGGCTAAGAATATCCTTTTTGTTTCGGCAACCCCAGCTGACTATGAATTGGAGAAAAGTTCTCAAAAAGTTGAGCAGATCATTCGTCCTACAGGACTTTTAGACCCTACTATTGAGATAAGACCAGTTGGCAACCAAGTCGAAGATTTGTTGTACGAGGTTCGGCAGCGAATTGAAAAAAAAGAAAGGATACTGATTACCACTTTGACCAAGAAAATGTCAGAAGATTTGACGGACTATTACCAAGAATTAGGATTAAAAGTAGCTTATCTGCACTCTGAGGTTGAAACGATTGAACGAGTAGAAATCATCCGCGATCTTCGCAAAGGCATATACGACTGTTTGGTTGGAATCAATTTATTGCGGGAAGGTTTAGACATACCAGAAGTTTCTTTAGTGGCAATCTTAGATGCAGATAAAGAAGGCTTTTTGCGCAATTATAAATCTTTGATCCAAACAATTGGCAGGGCAGCTCGCAATGCGAATGGAAAGGCTATTCTATACGCGGATAAAATTACCAAATCAATCGATCTTGCCGTGAAAGAAACAGAACGCAGGCGAGAAATCCAAGAGGCACATAATAAGAAGTTCGGTATCACTCCTAAGACAATTGCGAAAGGAATCAGTGACATCATTGCTAGAGAAAAAGAAGAAGAAACAAACGAGCAAGTTACAAAAAGAGAAGTTCAAAGGCAATTTGATATTAAAAAATTCAAATCTAAGAAAGAGTTGAAAGAAGCCTTACACCAAGAAATGTTAAAAGCGGCTCGTGAGTTGAACTTTGAACGAGCAGCCATTTTACGTGATAAGATGATGAAGGTGAAAGATAAGTAGTTCTTTAATCCACTCTTCTAATGATTAAAAGAACTACTTACTTTTTATAGGGAGTAATCTACTTTTCTAATTCTTAAAACATTATGCTCTGAAGCTACGATAAGACCGAGTGCCGCTCCTGAATCTTGGTGAACTTGGATTGTAATTTGATCCCCATTGGACAGATAAAGTTCATCTTGAAGTTCAGCATATCCTTGATTTGAAGAACTTACACTTGCTGTTAAAGCATTTCCACTACTTACGACGATATTATTTTTATAAATTCTCATATGTCTGTGGTTAGTCCCTGAACTTTGGAAGAGAACTTGTGCCGAAATTATATAGTAACCAGTTTGAGGACACGTCCAAATACCTGTAGAAGTATCATATGCATTGTGGGTATCATAATCTTTATCTTCAAACTTTACAATAGTATAAGCATTTGTAGGAATGGACTGTCCATTGTCTGAAGTGTAGCAAATGGCAACTGTCTGAAGAGCTGTTTGTGTTTCTGTATTCAAACTTTCGATAGCAGTCTTTAAAGTGTTGAAATTCGCATTTATCAAAGAAGAACTAACTGTTTCCCCCGAAGAGAATGTATTGAGAGTTCCAACCGTTACTGCAAAAGCATAACTCATACAAAGGCCAATCCCGATACCGATTCCGATAAAAGCTCCACTTTTGATTTTTTGCAATATATTATACATTTACATACCTCATATTTTATTATAAGGTATTATATATTAATAAATCGGACAAAAAAATTACTTTGCCTAATCGAATTTATGATCCATAGGGCTTAATGTACCTTTGTAATAATTAAAGCATTATATACTGGAGCTCTGACGAGTGTGAGGACTTGTAAACTCAATAGAAGTATCATAGGCGTTATTTGTATCGTACTCTTTGTTATGAGATTTTACTGTGGTATCTTTGGCATCAGGAATCGACTGCCCTTTACTGGCGGTATATAGGCTGATACCAATGCCTATAAAAACTCCATTTTTAATTTTTTTAAGAATTTCAAGCATTTACAACCCCTTACTATAAAAGTATAGAGGTTTATGGAATATCGGAGGAAGAATTAGTTATAAAATACTTTTGGGAAATTCTATATATTGGGGGGCTACTGTTTCTGTGAGCCAAACATTGTTTTCGGAACAATAAAAAGCAATACCATCGCGTTGCATTTTTCCTGATTTTATCGTTAGTACAACTGGCTTTCCATGACGTTTGCCTACTGCTACCGCTGTTTTTTTGTCTAAGGAGAGGTGTACATGATGGCGTGACCTTCGCAATAAACCCTTTTGTTTGATGGAGTCCAGGTTAATGACAGCAGTGCCATGGTAGAGATACTCAGGAGGGATAGATTTCTCATAACCTAAATCTACCAGTACAGAATGGCCTTGGTTGGCACGTATCATGGTTTTATCGGCATTGAAGGAATATCTTTGTTTGTTATCGCTTTTTACAATTGCCGTTAAGATGTCTAAATTGATCCCATGTTTTCTTGTGGAATTGATTTTTTGTATCAGGGCTTCTACAGAAACCCAGCCCCGGTCGTCCATTTCTAAGCCGATGGCCATTGGTTTATGCCTTAGGATATAACTGAGAAATTTCCCCAAGTTTTTATTTTTTGGATCGTTTTGATTTGCCATCTCTTTTATTAGACGTCCAAAGTTGTGCTTCTATTGAGAAAAAAAGTTCTAAGACAAATGTAAGAACCTGCTTTTTTCGCTCAAATCTAAGATTATTCTTATATTGGTGAAGCCATAGTTTTTGCTTATATCCTGTAAGTATTCTGTCCACTTGGAATGGCACTCGATAAAAACTTCGCCGTTTGGTTTTAACAATCTCTGCAAGGAAGAAAGTAGTTTTTCATAAAATGATTTAGGTTCTTGCAAAAACAACGCTTGTTCTGGTTCAAAATTTACTACATCAGGCATCATCCCAGCTTTTTCTTCTATTGGTATATAGGGTGGATTGCTGATGATATAGTCGAAAGATGCTGAATTTAGGGTTTCGCCCAAGTTATCTTGCTGAAAATCTAAATTTGTTGGTATGTCGCCAAAGATCTTTGATGCATTTTTTGTGCTAACGGTAAGAGCATCTGCTGAAATATCACAGAGAGTTACATGTGCGTCTGGCTTTTTATGTTTGATGCTTAAACCAATGCAGCCACTTCCTGAACAAAGATCCAATATATGTGGTGCATTCTCTTGTGATGTATGTAATGATTTAAAAAAAAGTTCTACTAACTCTTCTGTTTCAGGTCTAGGTATTAAAACTCTCTCATCCACATAAAAGCTAAGGTCATAAAAGTCTTTTTTACCTATAATATATGCGATTGGTCTAAAAGTTGCCCGTTCTTTTAGTAAACTACGATAGGCATCTTTTTCAGATTCGTTGAGAACCATATCGTAATTTGTGTACAAGCGGATACGTTCCATTTGTAGTACATGTGCTAATAGGACTTCAGCGTCTAAGCGTGGATTGGCAATTTGTTTTTTTTCGAGGTATTCTCGTGATTTTGTTAGGACATAGAGTACTGTATCTTTTTGCATAGGTATAAAAAAACCGCTAGAATTATTCCAGCGGTTTCAAAGTTCCTATAAGGAATAGTTTTACAAAAATTTCTTGATCCAACCACCATGTTGGACAAAAAACTCTACAAACACTAGGCTAGTAATAGCCATCAACTTGATTAGGATGTTTATTGCGGGTCCAGAAGTGTCTTTAAATGGATCTCCTACTGTGTCACCTACAACGGCAGCTTTGTGCTGGTCGCTACCTTTTTTACCACTAGCCTCCAGAAATTTTTTGGCGTTGTCCCAAGCACCACCGGAGTTTGCACTCGAAATTGCTAATACAACACCAGAAACTAATGAGCCGGCTAATACACCTGCTAAAGTTAGAATACCAAAACCAAAGCCTACTAAAATGGGTGTGGCAAGAACTAATACACCAGGAAGGATCATTTCACGTAGAGAAGCAGTTGTAGAAATGTCTACACATCTTTTATAATCTGGTTTTTCAGTTCCTTCCATGAGACCTGGCTTTTCTTTGAATTGCTTTCTTACTTCTTCTACCATATCTTTAGCGGCGTCACCAACTGATTTCATAGTTAAGGCAGAGAAAATAAAGGGTAGCATGGCTCCAAATAGTAGACCTCCAAATACAAATGGATCTAATAGTTCTATACTTTTTAGAGAATCATCTGCAATGCTATTTTGGGCTCTCGTTATAAATGCTGCAAAAAGTGCAAGTGATGTCAAGGCAGCAGAACCAATCGCAAATCCTTTCCCTACGGCAGCGGTAGTGTTACCAGCAGAATCTAATTTGTCTGTGCGGTTACGGACTTCTTCTCCTAATTCTGCCATTTCCGCAATACCACCAGCGTTATCGGAAACGGGTCCATAGGCGTCGATTGTCAATCCAATCGCTATTGTGGAAATCATACCAATGGCTGCGATGGCGATTCCATACATGCCAGCAAGAAGACTGGAAGCTACAATTGTGACGACAAGTAGGATAACTGGCAGCATAGAGCTATGGTATCCTAGTGCCAAACCGTAAATAATATTAGTGGCTGCTCCTGTATTGGATGCATCGGAAACCTCTTGGACTGGTTTGTAAGAATGAGAGGTGTAGTATTCAGTGATTACACCGATGAACATCCCTGAAAACAGTCCTAACATGAGTGATATGTAAACATCCCATTTGGTTATTGTTTTTCCAGCTAAGGTGAAATCTACCATCATGTACTGTGTTACAAAAAACATAACAATAGCTACTAGGATAGTTGAGATCCAAAGCTGCATTTTCAACACACCTTCTACATTTGTATCATCGTTTTTGGCTTTGGCAAAGAAAGTAGTAATCAAAGAAGCTGGGATTCCAAAAGCAGAAATCAAAACTGGATATAGAAGAGCATTAGGGTTTTCTGTCAAAGCACTTGCAGTTGCTCCAATCACCAGAGCGGCACAAGTGGCCTCAGCAGCGGAGCCAAATAGGTCGGCGCCCATTCCAGCAATATCACCTACGTTGTCACCAACATTGTCTGCAATCGTAGCTGGGTTCCGGGGGTCATCTTCAGGAATACCTTTTTCCACTTTTCCGACAAGGTCAGCGCCTACGTCTGCGGCTTTGGTATAGATACCACCACCTACACGGCCAAATAGAGCAACGGAAGATCCTCCCAAACCGTAACCGGCAATGGTTTCCATGAGAATGTGTTTTTCAATATCACCAAAAATTCCAGTCATAGCAACGTATATAATGATCAAACCAAAAATTGCTAGACCGATTAGACCAAAGCCCATAACAGCTCCAGAGTCGTAAGCAACACGAAATGCTTGTGACATAGAAGTGCGGGCGGCCTGAGCGGTTCTGACATTGCCCATAGTGGCGATTTTCATGCCGATAAAGCCACTTGCACAGGAAATGATAGCTCCAATTACAAAAGAAAGAGCCGTATAGATTCCTTCATGAAAGTTTGGAGTTTTGCTATTATCTAGTAAAAATACGATAAGAATAGCCATTCCGAGAATAAAAGCACCAATGACTTTGTATTCTCTGACTAAAAATGCCATGGCACCTTCTGCGATTGCTTCGGAAATTTCCTTGAGCTTGTCGTCTTGTTCTGGATTTTTTCCATCACCGACTTTAATTTTAACCACTTTGGCGGTAAAGACTATCGCCGTGACGATCGATAGGATTGCCATGGTTAATATCCAATAAACTGATTGCATTATTAACCTCTTTAGAGTATTCTTTTTGAGATTGTCTGGAATATTTATGAAAAAACGCTATTTAGTAACTAGAATCTTTCTTTGTACTATTTTACTACTTTCTCATGCAGTATTCCCTATTCCAGCAAACTTCTCCGAATATTCCAATCATAAATCCATAATTGACTCTGTGCAAAAAGACCTGGAGTCATGCAAATACCAAGATGCGATGGAGAAATTGTCAGACCCAAACCTCCAAGCGAGGGATTGGGACGAAGAAATTGCTTACTACTACCGCATTTCAAAAACCCCCGAAAAGCGCAAACAAGAAATCCTTCATCTCATTGAAAAATCTTATGGGTCAGAGAAATACCTCCTAAAGGCGGAATACGCAGTTCTGGATTGCACACCAGAGAAATCATTGTATTGGCTGGGGAGAATAAATAACAAAAAACTCTCGCGGTCCTGGCTGTACTACCGGGTATTGGGTTTCATTCATTACCAAAAGCAAGACTTATTGGCAAGTTACGAAAAGTTAGAGCAGAGTTATGTAATAAACCCGAAACAACCCGCAGTGAGTTTTGCTCTTTTTCGCATTTCGCAGCAGTTGGATAATCCTAAAAATGCCTTCCAATGGTCACGTCTGTTTTTAGGAAGCGCAGCAGCTAAGGATAGATTTATTCAGATGAAAGTAAGGTATTATTCTTTGTTGGATGCGATTCGTTTAGGCAAGGAAAAATACTATCGCTACAATTTGCTCAAAATTCGCTCGCAGAACCCCTTCCAAAAAAAAGAGAATGAGATTGTGCAATATTTACAAAATACCTCTGAGGAATCACCCCACCTCACAAATGCTATGGCTAGACATTTTTTGCTTTACTTTCCACAAAGTCGTGAATTGCACCAGATTGTACTTTCTTCTTGTTGGGAGATGGCTACCTCTTGTGATGCAAAAGAACACCTGAAAGAAAGAGCGGTACTTTTTTCCCAAGAAATTCCTCCAACGATCCAATACGCAAATTATTATTTAGAGAAAAAGAAGTTTCCTTATGCTTTGGCATTGTTGCGTAGAGCTTTTTACCTCGCGTTGACACAAGATGGGCTTGTTTTTCGCAAAGAGAGTCTGTATCTATTGCAGGAATTGTATGCTCGTATGGCTCGTATGCAAGATTACAGGGCAATTAGCCAACTGCTTAAGTTGAGTCATAAGACCGATAAGCTGACCTTCTCTATTTTGAAGAGTGAAGTCCAGGTAAACCACCAAAATAGGGAATTACTAGTATTTGCCCTATTTTGGGCTAAGGCAAACAAAAATAAGAAAGGCTTTGCATTTTTCGAAACAGCTCTTCAGGAAAGAGACAGGAGAATGCAGTCACAAGAGTTATTACTTGCTACTCGCCTGATGAAATACCCAGAAGAATCTATTCGCTTTGATTGATTTGTCGGTTACTGTGGTGCTTTTTCCACAAGTAGAGTCGATTCATAGCTAGTGTTTTTCTTGAGGTAGGTCGGGTGAAGTTCCACTATGCCCTGTTTGAGTGGTTTTTTGGGTACCATCCAGCCAATTCCTGCAAATCTGGGTAGGGTATAATAACCTAAGAACATAACTCCAGGAAAATCAAAACCGGTAGTGGCAATGACAATATTTCCAGAATACCCGGATTTATAGATTCTACGCACCAGCCAAAGACCAGAAGTTTGGCTTTCCATAGTAATATCGCTAATGATTGTGTGGAACTTCTGTTCTGCAAAAAGACTCCATCCTTCTCTGGCGTCGTAAGCTCGCTTGGTAGGAACTCCTCTTTGCTGGAAGTAGGTTTCTAGGTTTTCAGCATATCTATCGTTATCGTCCACAATCAATATATTCATTTTGGCTATCCTTTTGCTATTAAAATTATAGCTTTACTATACATCCAAATCTTGCTTAGTTGGATAAAGAGAAAATCCAATCTAACTTGAAGGTTTCTTCCTTACTGCATGGTAAATTTATTCAAAAAAATACAAGGCTCACTAGAAAAACTTATCCATTCGGGCTTATTTCGCTCATCCATTTACGTGAGCCTTTCCAAAGTTTTCTCCTCTGCCTGTAACTTAATTTTTATGATTTATGCAGTGAATATAATTAGTAAACCGGAAAACGGCCAGTTACAATATTATTTAGGCTTTTTACCTGTCATTTTGGCCATTGCTGAGTTTGGTTTGCCAACGGCCATCGTAAAATACCTATCTCCTAAAACAGAAGATAAGCACTATATTGGAGTAATTTTATCCTCATCTTTATTTATAAAACTACTTTCCTTTCTATGTTTATTATTGATAGGATTTTTAGTTTTTCTTTTGAGTAAAGAAGACCCTTTTGTGATTTTTCTTTTGATCACAGGAGGAGTGACAATCTCTTTTATTTCTTATTTCGAGAGTATTTTTGTTAGTTTTGGTGCTTACTATGCTCTATCTGCTTGGAACCCTTTAGCAAACTTAACAAGGTTACTTGTTCTATATTTTACAAACCATTATTCACAGAGCTCTCTTGGGTACTTGGATATTCTTGCTATTTTTGCGGTTAGTCCTTTGTTTATACTCGTTTTGTTTTTCTTTGTATTCCAAAGGGACAGGCTGTATTGGGGAGCGAGTTTTACTGAAATTTTACAGGAAACAAAGAATCTATCACTCTATAATATATGGGCTTTCCTCGCTTCTATATTTGCAATTGTCTCTGATAAGTTAGAAATTTTTATTCTCAAACAATACCATTCAGCAGAACATGTTGCAATTTATGGGACTGCTTTGCAGCTCTTTGCTGGTTTTGTGATAGTTCTTGCTACTTTGAATTCTATGGTATTACCGGGACTTTCTCGTTTGGTGGAAAAAAAAGAATTTAGAACTTACCTTTTGCGTTCTGTATTGGTTGGTGCCGGCTTGGCTTTATTGCTTAGCCCAGGATTTTTTTTGGCTGAGCCAATTTTTGGTATACTGTACGGCCACAAATATGATGAATCCATACCTGTCTTTAAGATTCTTTATCCCAATTATTTGCTACAGCTAGTGTTTGCCCCTTTGGGAATTGCATTATTTGCCCTAGGTAAACCGCATATTCTAGCTATCCTTGCATTTTTGCGATTAGTAGTGGGCTTTACAATAGATCACCTTCTGATCCCTCAGTTTGGAGTTGTTGGTGCGGGGGTAGCTTTTTTTCTGGGACAGATCATTTCTTGGCTGATACTAACTGGATACTTTTGGGCGATGTTTTGGAGATAAGTGAACTTTTTTGTAAGTTTAGGAAGAAAATTATTGATAAAAAAGGAAATGTATGCTATAGTAAATAAATTATCAACTCTTACTTGGTTGCAAAGGAGTTAGCTTTGGAAGTAGATACTTTGGCAGAAGAGTCCAATCCTAATATTGAATTGTATGAAGATTTTTCAGAAGAAGATGTAGAGCGTTTTTTTTCAGAAAATGCAGAAGAACCAAGACCTTCCTCAAAACTTAAGCCGGAAGAGTTGCAGAAAGTACAAAATGTCCAGAAAGTATTTCTCAACTTTACTTTGCCACAAGCCATTTACCTTGTCGAATTCATTAACAGTTCCCACCTGGCCACAAGTGTCCTAAATCACGAGTACAATACTATTATGAAGCTGATGATCAATGATATTGATTTGAGCTTTTATGATCTCGTATTGGAAAATACACAGTCTGACTTAAATTCTTTGTATGACTTGATCGACAAAGAAGCTGAGTTTGCAATGAAGCGGATTAAGAAGTTTAAGGCTTTGATTTCTTTTCAGAGAAACTGTATGTCCACATTGAACTTTCAAATTGATGTACAAGAAAATTATCTCAAGGAAAAGGAAGCAAGAATCCAAGAGTTGTACGCAAAAATAACCAAAAATACTTTGACAATGAAAAATCGTAATAATGAAAGTCGCACCTTTGCTGTTGCCTACGAAGAAGTGGAGGTAGACGAAGAATACTATACGAAGCTATGTCATATTGCATTGACATCTTTTGCGATCCAAATCAAGTGATTTACAACTTTTCCTAAAATAGGAAAAGTTGATTTCTATTTCTGTATAGATAGCAGTGCCCTGAGATGGTATTATCCAATCCTTTTTATACTCTTATGGAGCAAAGACACAACTACTGTCCATAGTAGAAGAGTCCCATACACAAAGAGTTGTACCATTTGTATCAGTGCTTGTACTAGTGCCAGTACCACTGGGTGTGGAATAATTCCAAGCCCAGCTGCCTGAAACATTCGATTCCGTATCAAAAAGGTTCTCTAAAAAATAGCCAGAGGTGTATTCTTGATCAGAAATGCTTGAAGCATTGAAAAGGATCGTTTTACCTCGATAATCGTTTACACCTGCAGTATTTACCATATCAAAAGCGAAGTTCACTGGGTTGATGTAGTGATTGGCAGTGATACTTGTGTAGCTTGTAGAAACTGTGCTGTCAGGTGTAGGGTATTGCGTCTCAACGATTAGACTAGACTTTTCTTTGGCATTGTTGACTTTTACAGCTAGGCTTCCACTGGTATTTACTCCATTGCTAGTTGTATCTTTGACAGAGTACTCCACTGTGTAATCTCCATCGTTGAGGTAGGTTATGTTGTTGATGATTACAACGGAACCATACATATAAACCGTTGTATTGATAGGGTTTCCATCAGCATCTTTGAGAATGATTGTATAATCTGTTGGATCTATATCTTCATCAAACTCCAGAACAATAGACTCTTCAGAAGAAATCTCTCTAGAAAACGTATCACTAGAGCTATTATTGGGGTGACTCAATTGCAAGCTAGGAGCTGTCTGGTCTGCGCTGCTTCCTGTTGTAAAGGTATATAAGAAAGAAGTCGTTGAATTGTTTGCACTCGCCTTAGCAAAAATGTAGACCGTGTATTCTGTATTCGCTTCTAAGGTGCCGGGATTGGAAAGCATACTATTCGCACTGAAGGTAGTACCTTTTCCTTCGCCATTTAGAGTAAGGAAAGATTGGTTTTGATCCAGCTCTTTATTGAAGTATGTAACTAACTTCTTGTTTGTAGGTACACCTGTACTGTTAAATTCTGGAGCTATATTGGTGATCTTAATCGCGTCGCGATCACGTGTTAAATACTCCCAAATAAAAAAGTCTCTTATGGATTCATCGATTTCTGGGACACATTGTACTGTGAATACTAGAATGAATAATAAAATTCTCATGTTGCTACCTCGTACTTATGTAGCCAATATAACCTAAGAATTTGTATCGGAGGAAAAAAATTATTTTTTTTAGGGTTATAGAAGTCGAAGATTGTGTGTTGTCCAAGGATAGGCTAAAAAAACTTATGTTTGAAAAATAAGCCTTCTTGTTTAGTCTCGCACTATACGTTTAGGATAGGAGAGTATTTTGGAAGAGCAAGAATTGGCAAAGAATACAAAAAAGAAGAGTCGTTATCTAAAGCTGGTTTGGGACCTGATAATGGTTCTGATTGTATTTGTAAATATCAGTTTGATTCTATTCAGCTTAACCTATTTGTTTTTCCGACCTTATTATTTTGAATATACACCTGAATTGGTCAAACTCTATGATAAAGAGATTGTAGGAATTGAAGAACACCGTACCACTGGCTATTACCTAAAGTATGTTAAAGAATACAAAAAAATACTCAATTTACGCGATGAAAAAAAGCGGGAAGCCGAATTAGCAGGACTTTTACAACGCATCGATCAACTATTGATCAAAATTGTATCGAAACAAAATACACAGGAGTTTGAAAAGGATCGTAGCGATTTTAGTGAATTACTTAAAGAAAACTCTGAAACTAAAGATCAGAGTGCTAAAATTTTACAAGCTATGGAAAAGATAGATGGGCATATTGAAGATATTATTGAAGATAAACAAGTAGAGAAATACTATGAGCTGGTCTCAGATTACCGCAAATTTCAAGGGTTAAAGACACCGGAAGGCTTTGAAAAGGCAAAAGAGGATATCTTGGCAAAAATGGATGCTCAAATGCTACGTATTGTTTCTCAAAACCCATTCGCAGATTCTGGACAAACAGCGGTATTTAAAACAATGCAAGGTATCGTCAAGGGAGAATACGATAAAGTAAAAACATACCGTACAGATAAGAGCTTGCGAGATCTGCTCAAAAGCAATAATCCAGGGCAACATATCTCCTCTACCACGGTAGCATTTACTTGGTTCTGGAGAGTGCGAAAAACAAGTGCAAAGGAAAAATTTACTTATTTTAATAAAAACCTAAAGCCGCTTTTTGCTATTAATTACTACCGCAAGATTGGTAAAAGTGGCAAACCAGTAGACAATTTTTGGACAATCGATGCTCCTTTTCTCTGTTTCTTTTTGTTAGAATTCTTAATTAGCTGGTTCTTGGCGATCAAACGCAAGACCTATATTGCTTGGTTCTTATACCCCATGTACCATTGGTACGACATTCTCGGTTTGATCCCGGTAGCATCCTTCCGTTTTTTCAGGCTGATTCGTATCTATACTATGTACCAAATTCTCCAGAAAAGCGAATTTACCAATGTCGGAGATGATATGATATCTCGTACAATTAAATACTACTCTAACATTATCAAAGAAGAGCTTTCTGATATGGTGACGATCCAAATCCTCACGGAGTCCCAAGCTGAGATTCGTTCTGGCCAATCCATGAAGATTCTCACAGATACTATAGATGCCAAACGAGGGGAGATCAAAACGGTAATCCTCAATAAACTGACAACTATCGCTTCGAATGAAAGGTTAGAAGCGAATGCCGAAAACATACTAGAAGAAATTAATGAAGTTGTAGTAAGCAAGATTGGCTTTCTAGGCATTTTCCCTGAAAAAGTTGTCACGCAGATCGGTCTGGCCTTCTACCATGCTATTGTTTCTGTATTTGGCAATGTTTTACAAAATGAAACGTCCAAAAAGGCCATAGAAGAGATAATTGATATGGCTATTGACGAAGTAAAGGCTTCTGCGGAAGACCCAGAACTGAATGATTTGAATACAAGCATTACCGTTGAATTGATTGAAAATATCAAAAAATCGGTATCGGTGAAAAAATGGGTAGATACAAGTATCATGGACCCTGCGAAGAAGTGATGAATACCAAAAAAGAAGTTTTCTTCTAAATACTCTCCCATTTCATAGTACTGAGATTTTAAGAGAAGGAATTGAAATGGGAAAAATTGAATCGTCTCCATTTAAAGAGCTAGCTCCAGGAAGTAGTGAGCTGAAAGCCAAAAATACTGTCCAAAATCATTACGGAAGATACTTAGAAGAGTTCAAACAGGGAGAAATTTTTGTCCATCCCAGAGCGATTACGGTAGATCGTTCCTTTGCACAAGAGTTTGCCACAACTTTCATGGATGCCAATCCACTCTTTTTATCTGCTCCCTATGCAGAAGCACATGGATTTCGGGATATGTTGGTATCTCCGATGCTCGTTTTTAACATAGCTTTGTCGCTAGGTGTGCAAAACAACTCAGAAAAAGCTGTCGCAAACTTAGGGTATTACAATGTGCAATTCTTACTGCCAGTCTACCCTGGTGATACACTGACATCTACAACAAAGATTATAGATATTGCCGATAAGGGCACAGAAAAGCCAGGAATTGTGCATGTAAAAACTCTGTGTTTCAATCAGAAAAATGAAATTGTCCTACAATACGAAAGAAAGATTATGATCCGCTATTCCAATGGCAATCCATCTGGCCCATCTAAAGCGGCTGATACGGATGCAAACTTTCCTGAGACTGCTACTTCTATTGAGTTACCCGAATTAAAATACCCAACAGAAATGCGAAATGTGACTTGGGAAAATAGCTACTTTGAATCTTTCCAAGCGGGAGATATATTCATCCATTCGAATGGTAGAACGATCTCTGACGAACACATTCCTTGGACATACCGAGTTGGTAACACGCATCCACTGCACTACGACAGGCTGTATTCGAAGGGGCTAACTGGTCCTATGAGTGGCGAGCCAATTGTCTATGGTGGTTTGGTGTTTGCTTGGCTCATCGGTCTCGCTTCTCGCGATATATCAGAAAACATGCTTTGGGACTTGGGCTATACTGAAGGGTACCACACCCAACCAGCCATTAGTGGAGACACGGTGACTGCTATCTCCCGCATATTGCACACAGAAGATGTTGGCGACAAGTATGGCGTGCCTGCTGGAGAAGTGCAAATCCAGTTTATTGGTTGCAAAAACATCAAAGCCAAAGAAGCCTATGAAAAATTTGGGGAAGACCTCTTTATCAAAGAAAACCAAAAACGTAAGATGGGTAAGGAAAAGATTCCTGAAAAGATCTTTGAAATCGAACGAAGGTTAGTCATCAAGAAGAAACCATAACAAAAGTGGGTTAGGAAATCTCTCTTGTAAGGAACTCCAACTATGAATAAAATACTAATCGTTGATGGGCATGCCTTTGCATTTCGGGCATACTATGCTTTCCAAGCAGCCAACCTGAAAAACTCGCTAACTGGAAAGCCGAGTGGAGCAGTCTTTGGATTTTTCCGTATGCTCTTTAAGATATTGGGAGATTTCCAACCAACCCATTTAGTGATACCCTTTGATCCTGGAACGCCTTTAGAAAGGAACAAAATGTTCAAAGATTACAAGGCAAACCGTAAACCGATGCCAGAAGATTTGAGACCACAGATCAAGCAAATCATATCTATGTGCGAAGAGTTTGGTTTTCCTATATCCAAGATAGCAGGACACGAAGCAGATGACATCATAGGAACTCTTAGCAAGCAGTATGCGAAAGGAAAAAATAAAGTCATCATATTTTCAGGTGATAAGGACATGTTCCAACTATTGAGTAATCAATCCGTATCGATGCTGCGTGGCAAGAAGGGAGTTACGGAGTTTTTGGAAATTACCAAAGATACGGTAAAGGATATGCTCGGTGTAACCTACAACCAAGTCATCGATTACATGGGAATTGTAGGAGATACGGCTGATAATATACCTGGAGTCAAAGGAATTGGCGAAAAGGGAGCCGCGAATCTGCTCACTGAATACAAAAACTTAGAAGAAATTTATAAAAACGTAGATAAGATAAAAAGCAAAGCTACAAAACAGAAACTGTTAGACCATAAAGATATGGCATTTTTATCCAGAGATTTGGCTACAATCAAAACCGATCTATCCTTAGACTTAACATTAGATGACATGAAGATAGTCGACTACCTCAAGCCAGAACGCCTAAATATACTCAAGCAACAAGGCTTCAATGCGTTGTACCGTGATATGTCAAAACTAGCCGGTGTGCAAGTTGCAGAAGAACCAGACAACTCTCTTGATATCAAATCTGCAAAAGCTGACTATGTGCTAGTAGAGTCTCTTGATGAATTGAAGAAAGTGGTGAAAGAGTTCTCTAAGGCTTCCGCCTTCTGTATTGATACGGAGACAACAGCTAAAGAGCCTGTTAAAGCAGAATTGCTGGGGTTTTCTCTGTGCTACAAAGCCAAAAAAGCCTATTATGTACCAGTAGCTTATGAAGAATCTCTTTTTAGCCAAAAATCTTTGCAGATTGCAGACGTGGTTCCAATCCTCCAACCGTTGTTGAGCAATAGCAAGTCTTTAAAAATCGGCCAGAATATTAAGTATGACATGATTGTATTGCAGAAATACGGTCTGGAATTCAAAGGACCCATTTTTGACACCATGCTAGCTTCCTATGTGATCCAACCAGAAGGTCGAAGGCACAATATGGATGCATTGGCCAAGGATTATTTGAATTACAATACGATTAAATATTCGGATCTAGTGGGCAGTGGACGTAAGAAAAGAGCATTGTATGAAATTGATCCGCAGGAAGTAAAGGGCTATGCCTGTGAAGACGCGGACATTACTTTTCAGCTCTACAAAGTCTTAGAGAAAAAACTGGAGAAATTGCCAACAAAGTCGATCTATGAAAAAATTGAAATTCCCTTGATCCCTGTTTTAGTAGCAAGTGAGTCCA
>JBCCIA010000030.1:0-24646 GCA_039028475.1 Spirochaetota bacterium
AACCAATGAAGGTATACACTCAAATTGGGTGGAAATTACAGCAAAAGGATTTACTGGTTGGACATTTGCTGGTTATTTGCATGTAAAGAAAAATGCTAGCTTACCGCTAAATAAGACAGAAGTTCTTTTCCCATTACCGGCAAATAGTTTTATCAAACAGAGGAAATATGGAAAGTATCTCTACAACAAACGAAATTTCTTTTACCCAGGGGTTCGCTTTCAAATGCAAAAAAAAGCCTTTGTCCAGGCTATGTACTCTGGCAAGGTGATTGTAAAGTCGCTAGATGGAACAGGAAAGATATGGTTAGTTTTACAGCACCAAGGAGGACTGGTTAGTTATTATTACGGACTAGACTCATCTTCCTTATATTTAGGAGAGTCTGTGGGCAAAGGTGGTAAGTTAGGTGTTGTAGCGAAGAGAGGATTTTTAGAAATACAAATCAGGGAAGGCTTTGCAAAAAAGCACTATGATCCTGAGATGTTCTTTCCCTAATTTTCATTTCTGTGGGATTATATCTAGCATTTTCCAGAAAGCTCTGGTTGCCCTTGCGGTTAGATAAAAATCCTTGCCTGTTTCTACGAGCAGACGATCGCTTTTATTTTTGTTAACAGTTTGGATAAACTCATCCATACGAAAGTCACCTGAACTTTTTGCATTTGCAAAGTCAAACTTAGGATCTAAAGTGAGTTTGTCTCCAAACGTATCTTGGATTGTCTTATCAATAATACGACTATGAGAAGAAGATTGGAAGGTAATATGGTAGACTAGTTTGTCATAGTTAGAAAAACTCTTTTTTAAGTATGTGTCACCAGTGTACAAATAACGAGCCAGAGAGCTAGATCGTTTGTCTTTTATTGTATAGGACCTTTCTAAGCTAAGTGCTACAAAATCTTCATAAGCATATTGCCGATTTGCAACAATTTGTTGGTTTTTTTCCAAAACGCGCGACTTGTTTAATGAAATCGCTGTACTAAAATAGTTCATCCAGCTTCCAAATGGTACCGCTTTAGATTGGTAGGGCTGGCATAAGTCCTGTATGTAATTGGTAGCCCAAGCTGCAAAACGGTACCCCCAATAGCGATGCCCCGTTCTCATTGCTAGCTTGGATAAACGACTGAATAGTTTTATTCTATCGAGTGGCAGGGTTTTGAGAAACTCTGGTTTTAAATTTTTGACCATAAAGTTTTCGTGTAAGTAAGCAATATGGAAAGGAGCTTGGCTCGAAGGGCCTGTTGGGCTACCAAAGGGTTGCTTGCCGTAGCCATACTTTTTGATTCCCCATAGATCGCGATCCATACCCCAATCAGGTTCGTCTAGGTATGTATAGAGGATGGAGGCAGCAGATACAGATTTTGAGCTAACATCTTCAAAAACCGTAAATCTGTATTTGGGATTCACATAAGGCGATACTTTACTGGACTTTAGTATGGGATATATAGAAGCCTGTCCAGGGAGTATACGACGAACTAAGGGAAATTTTATCGATGGATTGAGTCTCGCAGTACTCAGAAAGTCAGCAATACTAGGCTTTTTTCTAGGAAATACCTCTGCTTTAAAGTTTTGTGTCACTGTTGGATATTTCTTTTTACTTTTTAACTCCTTGTAGTAGGTCTTGAAAAGTTTCTGGATACTTATGCCTTCTTTCTCCAAAAAAGTGCTGAGAGGTTCTACTGGAACTATCTCATTTTTGGTGAACTTCATAGACGGATGTCGTAAGATTTTTTCAGTGACTAAGTAATGGGCTCTCCAGGAAAAGATGGGAAAGCTAGTGAAAAAGAGAGTAAATACTGCTATTATTTTCATTTGTTAGCTCCAGAGAATATCATCCCACAAGTCGTACTTAGGAAAGAATTTGCAAACCAGCTTTTCTGATAATTTTTACGAAAATGGATCTTCTGCGTCCAAATTCTGCTCTTCTTCGATATCTTCTGGCCTGTCAGCAGGCTCTCCATTGATCCATCTACCTGAATAGATAACATTGTCTTCAGGGTCATACAAAACTCCTCTACCATTGTACAAATCATTGCGAAATTGTCCTTCATACCGTTCTCCATTAGAGAAAACTAACGTTCCGTTTCCTTCCGCTTTCCCATCGCGAAATTCACCCTCATATACATCTCCATTGGGAAAGGTTAGAATTCCATTGCCATGCCGTCTGTTTTCTTTAAAACCACCTCTATAGGAACTGCCATCAGGATATTTGACGGATGTTTCCCCTGTATATTTACCATCTTTAAACTGTACTGAGAATTTTTTTCCACTTGCTAATTGGACATGGCCGGTTCCTTCAAATTTACCGTTTTTAAACTCTCCCTCGTATATATCTCCATTGGGAAAAGTTAGTTTTCCCTTACCATTGAAAGTGCCCTTAGCGAACTCACCCTTGTAGGTTTTTCCATTGGCAAAGTAGTAGGCGCCCTGCCCATTGAACTTGCCTTTTTTAAACTCTCCCTTATATTTGGCTCCATTGGTGAAGTAAATGGTGCCTTTACCGTGGTAGTCATAATCTTTAAACTCTCCCTGGTATTTTACTCCACTGGGAAAGGTAAAAACCCCTAACCCATGAAACGCGTCATCCTTAAAGTGGCCAACATACTTTTTTCCGTCAGCATAAAAATACGTGCCTTTTCCATTCCGTTTGTCATTTTTAAAATAGCCTTTATAAGATTTCCCATTGTGGAAACTGTAGGTACCATATCCTTCTTTTTTATCTTTAGCGAAGCCTCCCTCATAGTAATCCGTATTGGAATAAAATATTTTACCTTTTCCATCAAATTTATCATAACGAAAGCTTCCTTCATATTTGTCACCATTTCTCTTGCGCAAGATTCCCCTGCCGTGTTTTAGATCGTTGCGAAAGGAACCAATGTATTTACTTCCATTGCTAAACAGATACTCTCCTTTACCGTTGAAGCGATTGTTGCGGAAAGAGCCATGGTAAATATCACCATTTTCAAAGTACATATTGCCCTTTCCTTGTATTTTTCCATTATAGAAGTCTCCATCGTATCGGATTGCATAAATAAAAGCAGGTGAATTAGACTTTTTTTTCTCTTTAGAGCTTTGGTTCGCAAATAATAATAGCCCTTTTCCATGAAATTTTCCACTGCGTAAAAGCCCAGTATACGTATCACCGTTTTGGAAAGTTTTTGTACCTTTACCATTTTGGCAATTTCCTTCACAGCCAGCTGGCCTAGCAATTATTGCTCTAAAGCTACCTAGGAGTGTTACAAATATGACCAAAAAAATTCGCACATTATTGAAATAATATGTTTCCATAATTACTTTGACCATAGTACAGATAGGAATGGTTGATGATATTCTTTTATTGCTAAGGCTTATATTGCCAGAGAAAAGAAAAAAAACGTCGTATATCCACGAAAAAAAGAATTTCAGTAGTATTTTTTTGAGAAATCAAGTCTCATGTACTACTAAAATCTTTTACGGAGACTGTAAAATATGAAAAAAATAATCTTACTTTCCACACTTTCTTTTATGATGCTATTTACCATATCATGTACAAGAACCAAGAAAAAAATCGACTGGGTGACAACTTTTCTTTTTTATGAATTGGTAGGTAAGCAACAATCCGTAGGAAATGCTTGTCGCGTGACTATTAGTGATAACAATGTTGCATGCAAAAAGTATGACTCTGGTTTTACTGCTGATGAAGAGACATCGGATTGTACTGGAAATAACACATTTTCAGGTACACTTTCTTCTTATGTATCAGGAACTGCTAATTCTAGTTACGTGACAAATGGAAATTGCGATACAACAGATTCCATAGGAACTTGCAGCGTGTCGGACTCTTCTACAGGACAAACAGCTACTATCACACTTTATTCCGCTTTTGGCTCTGATAATTTAAGTGGTTATTGTAGCAGTTTAGGTGGAACTCTGACAACAAATTAAGAAGACTTTTGTTTTTATCCATTATTTCATTGTTGCTCCTTGGTTTGCGAGGAGCTAAATCTTTATGATTTTTATGTCTATTTGTTAGACAAGAAGTGCCTTTTTTTCTATTTGGACTTGACTCAAATAGAACGGATCTGCTAAGATTCTCAAATAGCCATGAAAACAAGAATTAGCAGACTTTTACCGATTTTATTCCTTTTTACTTCCCTAGTAGCATCTTTCCCCTTACTGGCTCAGTCAGATAAGGATGCAGAAAAGATCGATTCACAGATTGATACTCTGCAAAAAGATGTACAGTCCTCTTTCCAAAAACTATTGCAGTTGAACAAAGTATTAGATACGAAAGTTAAGTCTTTAGAATCTAAGAATGCTGAACAGGCAAAAGAAATTGCAGAATTAAAAAAGAAGCTACAAGAAGCAGCCAAGAAGGATGAAACAATTAAGCAGTTGACTGCAGATAAGCAAGCCCTGCAAAAACAAAACCAGACTCTGACGGATTCTAATAAACAACTGTCTACAGATAAAGCAAAAGCAGAACAGGACCTTGCGAAAGAGAAAAAAGCAAGTGAGGATGCGAAGAAGGAAATCGCAGAACAGAAAAAAGAAGTCGAGCAAAAGCTGGCGGAAAATAATGATATCCTCAAACAATTAGAACTCATCAAACAAAAAAATGAAAAGCTAAACGCAGAGGCTAAAGTTACTTTTGACAAGTTACAAAAATTAGCCAAGTCAGATGAAAAAGTAAAACAATTGGAAGCAGATAATAAGAAACTACAAGATACCAACACCAATTTACAAAAAGAAATTGCAAACTTAAAGAAACTACTAGGACAGATCAAGTCCTTAGCTACCGTAAAGTAATATTGCAATTGAATTTGGATTGATAAAATCCGATATTTTATGGAGAGATTCCCAGTTTTCCTAGAATTATAACTTAAAGTGAGAGTGGCATAAAGAACTATGAATAGAACCAAGATTTCTAAAAAAATAACCTTATTTGTCTTAGTAACCCTATTGGGTTTTAGTGATACAATATTTAGACTGAGTGCACAAACTCCCGAAGGAAGTGAAAAAGCAACTCCTGAAGGAAGTGAAAAAACAACTTCTGGAGGTAAAACGAGGTTTGAAAAGAAAAAAGTTCCAAAACTGGAAGAACTGGATTGGTTCTATTGGTCAAACGAATTTAGCGATCTCAAGAAAGAGCACATCGATCTAACCAAAGAATACAATGAAGTTGTGGAAGCATATTCTAGCGACATTGATGACTTGAAGAAGAAAAATACTGAATTAGAAAAGCAAATACGCGGTGCTCAGAAAAAGTTAGAGGACTTAGAAGGCAGCAAACGTAGTGCTGGATCTGCGGACACACAAAAGCAAATAGATCAACTGAAGAGAGAAAAGTCTGCCTTACAGAGTGAATTAGACAAAACGAAAAGAGCTTTGGCAGATGCCCAAAAAAAAGGTTCTAACACAAACCAAGGTGCCCTGCAAAAAAAAGCTGACGATTTACAAAAAAAGTTAAATGCTGCAAACGTAAAAATTGCTAGCTTAGAAAAGAAAAAGTCAGAAGATGCCGGTACAATCCGCAAGTTACAAGATCAAATAAATAGGCAAAAGCAAGAAATTGCGAATTTGAAGAAGCAGAAAGGCTCTAATAATCAAACAATCGCCGATAATAAGGCTTTATTGGACAAAATTCGTAGCCTAGAAGCTCAAAATAAAGCCTTACAACGCGATAAAGATACTACCAACCAAAAACTAGCAGCGAATCAGAAAGCCTTAGCTGCTGCAAAAAAAGACGCTGATGCGAATAAAAAAGCTGCTGCTGAGGTTAAGAGTTTAAAAGCAAAGATTGCCCAGTTGGAAAAGGAAAAAGCAGCCTTAGAAGCCAACGCAAATAAAAAGTCAGGTCACCAAGAAGACTTAGCTGGTTTGCTAAAGCAAATCGCTTCCTTGCAAAAAGAAGTTGATGTTCTAAATGAGAAGCTTGCCAAGAGTTCTGGTAGCAAAAAAATTGCCGCTTTAGAAAAAGAAAACGCCCAACTTAAAAAAGAAAAAGAAGAACTGAACAAAAAGTTGGCATCTAATGATAAAAAAGCTGGCGATCTTACGAAACTACAACAGGAAAATGCCGCTTTAAAAAAGAAAAATGCTGATTTGCAAAAGCAACTTGATTCCAATAAAAAATCTTTAGCAGATGCACAAAAGAATGCAGATGGCAGCAAGAAAACTTCTGATGAGATCAAAAAGCTCAATGACAGGATTGCTCAGTTAGAGAAAGAAAAAGCTACTTTAAAGAAAGCTTCTGGTGGCGATGATGCAGCTATGAAAACTTTGATCGAAGAAGTTGCAGCTTTGCAAAAGCAGGTCAAAGATTTAACCGACAGGTTGACAAAACAACAAGATGGTTCGTCTCCTACCGAACTTAAGAAATTACAGGATCAAAACAAAGCCCTTACCCAAGAAAAAGCTAAGTTAGAAGAAAAGATCGCAGCAAATGAGAAATCTCTCAAAGAACTTGATGGTTTGAAAAAAGAAAACGCTCAGCTCAAAAAAGACAAAGCTGAGGTTGAGAAAAAGGTTGCTGGCAACACCGAAAGCCAAAAGAAAATCGAGAACTTGACAAAGCTCTTAGCAAATGCTACGAAAGAGAAAGAAGACGCGGAAAGAAAAGCGCAAGATAACAAGTCAAAGAGTAATGAAAATTTGGCTTTACTCGCAGATCAAATCAAGCAGATGCGTCAGCAAATTGCTGATTTAGAGAAAAAACTTTTTGAACAAAAACAAAAAGGTGGTGGGGACAGCAAGCCATCCCAGGCAGAAAATGAAAAGCTCAAGAAAGAAAAAGCAGAGTTAGAAAAGAAAGTAGCTGATCTAGAAAAAGCGAAAGCTACTACTGAGAAGGATGCCCAAAACCAATCCTCTTCTGACAAAGAGCAAATCAAAAAACTCAATGCTCGTGTAGCTGCTCTTAGCAAAAGGCTCAACGAAGTAATCCAAAAACTCTCTTCTCCCGAGGAATCTAAGAAACTCGCAGATGAAAATAAGAAGCTCAAAGATGAACTTGCGAAGTCTAAAGCCCAACTTGCAGATTTAAACAAAGACAAAGATTCTACAACCAATGACCTGAATAAAAGTAAAGGTGCTGAAAAAGAGTTAAATGATGTAAAAGCAGAGTTGGCAAAACTCAAGAAAGAAAGAGATGAAGCTGTTGCCAAAGCGAAGCAAACTTCTGGTGCAGGCGATGAACTCGATAAGCTCAAGAGCGAAAACCAAAAACTCAAAGCCAAAGAGCAAGACCTGCAAAAGAAAATTGCTGATAATAATGCGGTGATTAACAATGCAAAGGCTCTAGAAGCTGACAACAAAAAGTTAAAGGCTGATAATGCAAACCTCTCCAAAAAGCTCGCTACCGTTACTGGAGAACAGAAAGCTCTACTAAATGCTAAGAATAAAGCCGAAGCGGATGCCAAGAAATACCAAGAAGAATTGGCTGCATTGAAAAAGCAACGTTCTGGAAACGATGGGAAAATCGCTGATTTAGAAAAAGAAATGGCTGATAAAAAAACAGATTATGAAAATCGCATTGCCAGTCTAAATGATAAAATTCTGAGTCTAGAAAGAGATAAAACCATACTAACAAAAGAACTTGCTGGCGCGAAAGATGAAAAGTTGGCTGTAGATAGAGAACTGAACAATCTGAAAGATGAATACCTAGTACTCTCCGATGAAAGTAAGAAACAAAAGGAAACCATTGAATCTTTAAAACAGCAAGCTGAAAAGTTAGAAAAAGCTCTGGAAAAAGAAATCAAAGATGGCGACCTGAGTATAAACAAGAACAATGGCCGTATCGTCATTAATTTGGATAACAAACTAACCTTCCGTTCTGGTTCTACAAGACTCAGTCCAGCAGGCCAAAGAGCTATTCAGAAGATTACCAATGTTCTAAAGAAATACCCTCAGAATAAAGTTTTTATTGAAGGACATACGGACAGTGCTCCTATTAAGAATAAAAAGAAGAAATATAAAAACAACTGGGACCTTTCTACAGAGAGAGCTATGTCAGTATTGAAGTATATTTTATCTTTGGGCAAATTCCATCCAAGTAAGTTTGCTGTTGCTGGTTACGCAAATTATAAGCCTATTGCTACCAATAGCACAAACGAAGGGAGAATGAAAAACAGAAGGGTAGAGATTATCGTTACCCCAGAAATGATTAAGTAAATCACACCTCAATAGCCGGGTCAGAGTCACCCGGCTTCTTTCCTAATTCAAACGAATCAATAAAACGCTTAATGGTTTCTATGTGATCTTGCTCAGGAAACGTTGCGTTAGAGCTGGTTTCGTATAAGTGTTCATCAAAAACATGAAAATCAAAGATCTTAAGTTCAAATTCGGGAATTGTAATAATAATATTTTCAGAATGTAAGTCTAAGATGAGTTTTTCTTTGGAGGCTAGGTATTTTGTCGCTTCAATAACGCGGTGGAAGTTAAACGCAATTTTTTTTAATTTTGTTCGGCTGACGAGTCCGAAACGATGTGTATCAAAGTTAAGCCTCCATTTGGGGAATAACTTGCTCTCTAAGATATTTGATTTTTCTTTCTCTTCTAAAGAAACAAATTCTTTTAGATGCTTGCCTGGCAATGCATTTTGTACATCACAGGGTGTGAGTGTAGCTCCCGCTTGCATAAAAGGGCGCGCTCGGTAGCGTAAACCCATAAAAAAGCGAGTTGGTAAAACCAAATCGGGAAGTAGGCTTTTGACTTTCCAATAATGTAACCTTTCCATAGCCAAGCGTTTAAATTTTAGATCGATCTCTTCCTTCTTGCTCCTCCTTTGCACTTGGTTTTCCAAAAATAATTTTAATTGCATTTCTTCTGCTTTTAAGTATTTTTCTGGTTTCTCTGCTACCTCACGAAATAGAGAGCCAAAAATAGGGTCTGAGTAGAACTTCGATTTTCCTATTTTGACAACTTGGTTCCAGGGTAGTTTGTAGACGAATTTGTAAGATCCCCGTCCTATGTAGGAATCATTAGAAATAGGCATGTAATTGTCTAAGAACTGACCATCATATTTGTAGCTGATTTCAAAAACATGGTTAACCGGAAAGATATTTTCATAAATATTGCGAAAGAAACCTTTTTGGCGTAAGGCTAGATCAACGGGTAAATTTTCTATCGGAATATCTTTCTCACGGGAAAGTTTTAACTCCTTTTCTAAACCTTTCTCTAAAATCTCAATAAAACCTGATTTTTTATAGGGGTTCTTTTCTTTTAGGTATTGCAAAACTTTGTTTTTGTACTGAGAAAAACGGGATCTTTCTGACATGAATTCTTTCCTATGATTTTATATTTTACCTTTTGGCAGGATCTATAAAAATAGATATAACTTTTCTAAAAATGTTGGTAGCAAAATGGAATTAAAAGAAGCGATCCTCAAACGTAAAACAACTAACAATGCTTTTTTACGCACTCCTCTTGATGAAGAACACATCAAAGAATTGATCACCGCAGCTAATAGAGCCCCTTCGCACTTCAATAGCCAGCCATGGGACTTTATTTTGGTAACAGATCCAGAGGTTCGCAGTCAGATCGGTGCCATTTCGCGCGATTCTATGAAGCAACTAATGCAAGAAGGTAGCTTTTTCAAACGTTACTTAAAGTACTTTCGCTTTTCCAAAAAAGAAATTACCGAGAAAAAAACAGGAATTCATATAGATAAGATACCAGCACTTCTAAAGCCCTTTATTGCTACTATATTTGGTGATAGTGGTGTAAAGATTCTCAATTTTTTTCGAGTTCCCGACATATTGTCTAAAGACGCAGGAAAAATTGTAGCGGAAGCCCCCCTATTACTCGGTTTTATGTTAAAGAAAGACGAATACGATGTTGGTAAAAAGTCAGGTATCTATTCTCTCATATCTATGGGAGCAGCTTTACAAAATATGTGGCTGACCGCTACGTCTCTAGGAATTGGTTTGCAATTTGTTTCTACACCTATGGAAATTCCACAAAATTGGCAAAAGATACTCGAACTGTTACGGGTTCCCGATACACACGAGCTGATGGCGGTGTATCGCTTAGGGTATATTCGTAGCGATGGTAAAAGGAATGAAATTGATTGGGTTTCCGATGAAAGGAGAAGTTTTGAAGATCTCGTAAGTTGGAATTATTACCAGGACAAGTTATAGAATAATAGATTCGAAGCTAGTTAGAACAGGGAATTCATGTTTTGCTTGTGCGAAGTTACCCGGTCGATCCAGAATGATAGGAGAAATTCCACAGGCGGAAGCTGCATCAGCCTCCTCTTTAATATCAGTAAAAAAAACAATTTTTTCAACAGGGGTAGCAACAGCTTTGCTAATATTTTGGTAGCTGGACTGTTCTCTTTTGTGACCTATACTGGTATCAAAATAATCAGAGATATATGTAGACAGGTCACCCACTGCCGAATATTGAAATACTAACTTTTGCGCAGCCACACTTCCAGAGGAGTATATAGCGATATGCTTTTTCTGCTGGCTTATTTTTTTAAAAAATGGTAGGACATCCGTAAAGAGTTCGCTTGTCAAACTTCCTGACTCATAACCCTGCTGCCAAATTTGTCCCTGTATTTGCTTGAGGGGCTTGCTTTTACGATCAATGGATACTAAAAAAGTGAGGTACTGGTTAATCGTTTCAACGTTTTGTCTGCCTTGAAAAGGGGAACCGCTATATACTTTTTTTTGGATGTCTTGCTGTATTTCTTGTTCTAATTCTAAATAGGTTTGTTCACCGAGTAAATTGCTTTCTAAGAATGTAGTGAATCGTTCGGAAGAGTAGGGGAATAATACTTTATGTACAAAAGAAATAGGTGTGGTCGTACCCTCAATATCAAATAAGAAAAGTGATGTATCTTGTAAATTCACAGTAGCAAATACCTGAGACAGCTTGAAAAAAATAGACTAAAATACAAGCATAAAACTTGACAAATTGAGATTTAGCTGTGGATTTGACCTTATGCCATACAAGGATTATGATTTTGACGAATTTGACGATGACGACGACGATTTACTGGAAGATGAGAATGTAATCCTGGCGTGTGAAGATTGTGACTACCGCTGGAAACTGGAGCAAGACGATGAAGAGGAAGAAGAGGATTATATAGCGAGTGAAGACACAATTTGTCCTATGTGCGGTTCTTCTAATGTTGTAGAAATTTGATCTTTTCCCAATCATTTACTCGTAGCCTATTTACGTTTTTCTTTTGTTCCTATGCTTTGTTGGCATATTCACAGCAAGATCTTGTCCAAGCTAAAAAATACTACAAACAAGGCAAATACAAAGAATGCCTAGCAACTACGAATCGCATACTTGCCAAAACAAGAATTTTAAAGCCCAATTCAGAAGCCTTATTGCTTTACTTTTTGACAGAAAGTGATTTAGGCAAGTTAGACAAAACTTTACAAAGATTGTACCGAAAACGGGCTCGTCATATCCATCCTAACTTTTTTTTTCTCACCTATGTATTTATGGACAAAGCTCTCGTACTGGGAGAATTCCAACGTGCAGTTTATTGGGGGGAGGTGTTTGCCCAAAGGGGAGAAAAATCATCTCTATATATCAAAGGTATGTATCTATATACAAATTTGTTATTTTCTAACAAAGATTATAAAAATATGCGCCTTATTCTTACCAAGTTACAACAAAAAAAAATGCGTAAACGCGAGAAAGAAAAGTTACTCCTCTTACAAACAGCTAATTTAAAAAAAAAGTCCAGGTTGCAAAAAGGTATCTTGCTTTCTGCATACCGCTCCAAATACAAACGTATGATCTTTCGCAATCTAATTCTTTTTTACTACCGAAATGGTAACAAAAAATTTGCAAAAAAGTTGTTCCATTTCTACAAAAAGAGAATCGAAAAATAATGTGAAGATTAAAAAAATTTGTAGTTGCAAATCTCAAAAGAAATAACTATTTTATCTTTATGGAATTAGAAGCTAAGCTAGAAAAAAAGAGCATCAAAAAAGGAAGTAGAGCTAAAAATCACTTACTTTTAAAACTAAAAACTCCTCCACCTCCTTCTATTGTCAACCGGCAGCCCCTCGTTATTGGCTTAGCAGTGGACAAAAGCTGGTCTATGAAAGGTGAGAAGATGGAGTCAACCATCGAGGCTGCTTCTGCTCTAATCAACTGGCTAACCCGCCATGATTATATTTCTATCATTGCTTATTCCGCAGATGTACAAATCGTCCAATCCGTGGTACAGCTAAAAGACAAATCTGCTATTATTGATAAACTCCACTCCCTAGAAGTTGCTACTTCAACGAACTTGAGTGGTGGTTGGTTACAGGCTTTGCGCGCAGTAGAAGCATCAGATGTTCCCAATTCATACAAGCGGGTTATCTTGTTAACAGATGGACAGGCAACTATGGGTATCAAAGATCCAGAGCAGTTCAGTAAAATTGCTTCTGATCATTTTGCGCGTGGAATTTCTACAACAACGATAGGTTTTGGAGACGACTTCAACGAATCGTCTTTGCGTGATATTGCCCTTGCTGGAGGTGGAAATTTTTATTATATTCAATCTCCTGAACAGACAAATGAAATTTTCTTTAAAGAATTTGGAGATATCGGAGCCCTTTACGGACAAGCCTTAGAATTAAAATTAAAAACAGTTCCTGGGGTAAAAATTATTGAATTGTTAAATGACTTACCACACCAGAAAGTCGGTTCTGATGTGTTAACAATCCAACCCGGCGACATTCGTTCCGATGACATTCGCAATTTAGTGTTAAACGTAGAAGTAGACTCTAGTTTGAATTCTGACTTAGATCAAGAAGGTGTTTGTACAGTAGAATTAAGCTATTATAATTTGTTTGAGAATATGAAGTTTGATAAACTCAAAACGGTTGTATTGCTCGGTTTCGCTGATATGGACTCTGAAGTAGACAATGAAGTCGTTTTGGAACGTATCCTAGCTACAGCTGCCCGTACTATGATACGCGCTTCTGCTTTGATCCAGCAAGGGGAAACAAATCATGCTAGAGATATGCTCGTACAAATGATAGGTAAAGTGGACGAAAACCAATCCATCGCACCCGATATTTTAAAACCGTTATTGAGCCGTTTACGTATTATGGAGCATAAATTGAAAGACAATACATCAAATGCCAGCAAACAATTTTTAGCCGCAGGTACAGAAATCTATTCTCGTACCGATATGATTGATTTGATGGGTGTAGAGGTACATGATAGTATTTTTGAATTTCAAACTGCTGGTGATATAGATTTATATAAATGCCCAGATATTAAGAATACAGTGCAAAACCAGATGAATGATGGTTATCGATTTATGATCTTTGATCTAAACAATACGCGTCATATCGATTCTTCTGGAATTGGGACATTTATCCAAATTGTTGGTTGGTTGCGTAGACGTGGAGGCGAGTTCGTAGTTACAAATATTTCAGATGGCGTTCGTAAGATCTTTTCTTTGACACGTCTAGAAAATCATATTAGAGTTACAGACTCTATCCAAGAAGCTCGCAACACGATCCAAAATATTATTGATACTAGACAGAAAGACTAATCTTTAGACGCAGTGGAGCGGGTTCCTCCTGACTTTACTCTTCTTTTACGAATGTTTTGCAGTTTTTCGAGTTGTTCTTTATCCAAAACATCCTTTGCTTTTAATTCAATCTCGGAGGCTTTGCTTCTACTGGTGATTCTTACTGTAGAAACAGGGGTTTGCGAATAGGAACTGATAAAATCAATATCAAAGTCTTCATATGACATTGGTAGAACTCCACTTTGAACAGGTAATTAGGTAAAGGTAACCCTAATAATACTATCGATTGATAAAAAAAATACTTAAGATAAAAAAAAAGTTCTTGTACAAATAAAAATCTGAAATAGTATTTGTACAGAAATCCTAAAAAAGTTTTGTGGTAAGTATTCAAGAGTTGGAACAATCATGCGTATAAAGATGATCAATCGTACCGGTATGAAACAAGGTTTGTATGTATCATATGAATATGGTACTGATCTATTTGGCTATATCTACCTAGATAAGATCAGAGGTAGGGAGAGGGGCAAAGTAGTAGATAGTTGGGTTTTGGATGATCTTGCGAGCCTGATAAAGACTTTGGACACAGAGATTTATCGAAGAGAAGTCGAAAATTATGAATATACACCAGCCGAATGAAAAAAGAAAATAGTCTTAGAATTATTGAACACCGTATTTCCTTTCTTCGTAAACTAGTCATCAAAAACAAAAAGATTCTTGATAAAATTTCTCTTTTACGTATAATCAGTTTTTTTTTCTTACCAGCCTATGCGACTAGTTATTATCTCTTAGCTTTACAAAATAAGTACTATTTACTCGTCCTCCCTGTTGTATTTTTTGTCTTCGTCTATCTAGTGTTGCATTTTCGCAATCGCAAAGAGTTCCTTGTAAAAATCCATTCCTATATTTCTCTATTGCAACGAGAAAAAGCTAGAGCGGAATGCAATGTAAGTAAGCTATTCCGTGGAGATCCTACCTTTGTATGCGAAGAGTCGCATTATTACCGAGATCTTGATTTATTTGGTGAATACGGTTTATTTACCTACTTAGATACAACTGAAACCCAGAGAGGAGAAGAGTTATTTTGCGCGAATCTATTGCAAAAGAATCCTTTGCAAACTAGTGAAATCCTGCATCGACAGAACCTGATCCAAACCTTCTCTAACAATCGCTACCTAGCTTTAAAAGCGTTACGTCTTCTCAAAGAGGGCAGTGAGGGAAGGTTGCATAAAATTGATTTGGGTATATTGCACCGAATCGGTCGTTATTTTTTTGCAGATAAGAGGTGGTTGCGTTTTACTTTTCCTATGCTTCCCTTTATCCTATGGACATCCGCCCTATTGAGTTTGTTGTTGGATCTACCTTCGCTAGCTAGTTCGTTGGTCTTTTTGCAATTGCTATTGCACCTGTACTACCGAAAAAAAATTTTACAGTACGTCAAACCTTACCGTATTCTTTTCGATACATCGGAGCAAATTTATAAATTACTAGTGTATCTAAGAGGGATACATTTTTTTGCGGAAACACAGGTTAAAGAAATACACCAGGCTTTTAAAGATCTAAAGAAACTTGCCAATCGTTTTTCTTTTATCGATGCACCTGCCTTTCATATTTTTTTGAATGTTACGGTTTTATGGGATTTTTGGCAGATCGTCCGCTTAGAGAAGTGGTTGCAACGCTATACCGAAGCGAGCAAGGTCTGGGCGGAAAAGGTAGAACTATTCGATTCTGTATTGCCGTTTATTGTCCTAAAATGGCACAATCCGCAGTATGAATTTCCACAAGTGAACGAAGAGTTTTCCACGCTCACATCAGACACTATGGGACATTTGTTGATTCCACAAAACGTTCGTGTGGACAATCGTTTGAATCCTGTTACCTCTGGAGATACGGTCATTATCACCGGTTCTAATATGTCGGGTAAGACTACTTATTTGCGAACCATCGGTGTAAATGTTTTACTTGCCTTATGTGGTAGTTCCGTACCTTGTAAGGGCTTACAATTGCCACCGATAAAAATTCTTTCGAGTATTAAGAACTTTGATTCTTTGAAAGATGGCATATCTTTTTTCTATTCGGAAGCGAAGCAAATTAGCTATATTATTGGTGAAGTTCGCCAAGGGCAAAAGTGTCTTGTTTTATTAGATGAAATTCTCAAAGGTACCAATACTCGAGAACGTTTCCTCGCCTCAAAAGCTATTATCCGTGAGCTAGCAAAATATGAGAGTTTCTGTTTTTTGACAACACATGATTTAGAACTAACAAAAATTCGTACCGAGAAAGTAGCCCAATTCTATCATTTCACCGAACAGGTAGAAGGAAACTCTATGTCATTTGATTACCAGCTCAAAGATGGTGTAGTCACCTCCAGCAATGCCCTCTTGATATTGCAACAAGAAGGCTTACACCTCGATTATCAAAGGGATTAAGGTAAGAGTTCTTGTTGCAGATGATGCAGACGCCCGCATATTTTGGAGTAACTGCGTTTTTGCAAAAGTTTGTTTATCAGTTTTGTATCATTCACACACAGGTAGCAGTTAGTAGAAAGAGAAAGGTATGCTGGTGTCAGCCACAGAAATGTAGCTTTGCAACGGCTGGGTGCATTTCCACGGGTTGTATCGATTTTTTCCTCGGCAATGTTTAGGTGGCAAGCCCGCAAGAATAGGCGTTTCGTACAAGGGTTTTCCGCATAGAGAAAGGTGGAATAGCAAAGTGCTAGTAGACTGCTGTACAATAAGGGCTTCATAGGCTATTTGAGACAAAAGCGATTCGGCAAACTGTCTTTACTAGAAAAACTATTGACCGGATACCGTAAAAGATTTTTTATTTTTTTGAGCTTTTTTGAAGGATTTAACACATGAAACCATTTATTTCTCCGGGTTTTAATTTACCCCTTAGCTGGACGGCAGATTTACTTTTTCCGGTTCTTCTGAAAACGGTTCACAACATCAACGAAGTTGTAATCCAAGAAGAGGATAAGCAGATGCTCCGAGAACTCAAAGACGAGAGGGTCTTATTTTTCTCGAACCACCCCACTACAGCAGAGCCCCCCATTGCTTATCACATTGCGAATATTATGGGATCGCGTTTTAAATACATGGCTTCCCGGCAGGTTTTTGATTGGAGTTTCGGTTTGACTGGACTTATCATTGCCAATCTAGGTGCCTTTTCTGTGATCGCTGGTATTGCAGATAGAGAGTCTATGAAAGCTGCTCGTTCTTCTCTCTCGGAACCCAAAGGAAAATTGGTATTATTTCCAGAAGGTGAGCCAACAAGCGGAGAAAATGATAACCTAATGCCGTTCCAATCGGGACTCGCCCAATTGAGTTTCTGGGCCTTGGATGATGCTCGTAAGATAGACAAGAAGGCAGATATCCATATTCTACCAGCTTTTATGAAATACATCATTGATGCCCCTAGAAGAGAAATAGAAAATGATCTAGATAAGTCTATTCGTAAGATAGAGAAAAAATATGGTATTCCTCCGCGGGATAAAAATTTGCTACGTAGGTTTTTTACTGTAGGCCGTTATTTGGTAGAAGAAGCTGAATACGAATACAAAATCAAAACTCCTCGCAAGCATGACTTTGATTACAGGATTGGCCGTGTCAGGCACGCTATTTTAGACAATATTGCTGAAAAAATCAATGCGCCAAACTATAAGAAAAAAGCAGATGCAATCCAAAAGCTAAGACAGTTGTTTGCTTTATTAGAAATGATTTCTATCAAATACCCAGATCCTAAGTTGCCAAAAATCTCTGACAAAGAGTTGGAATGGGCCAAACGAGAAGCAGTGAAGGCATTTGATGTGATTGTTATCAAAAGAGAGTATTTGCTTTCCTATCCATCGCCAGAAAGATTTTATGAATGGTTGGCCCGCTACGAATCTTATGTTTTTGGCACAACTCCGCGTGCGATAGGTGGAGAGGCATCTCATTTGCCACGTAAGGCCTATGTCAAGTTTCAGAAGCCTTTTCAGTTATCAGAATATCACAGTCTCTATAAGAAAAGCAAAAAAGAGGCTGTCGAAGAAATGTTGACGAGACTTCGGACCGATATGCAATCCTCTCTATATGAGTGTATGAAGCTATCTGCTCCTATCGTTGCACCTAACGATGTTGGCGACGATATGATAGATTAAAATAGGATTTGTAAGTATTTTCTGCATCCGTAAGGGTATCCCTTACGGAAAGATACCTCTCTTTTAACCTTCTCTCTGTTTGATACAACTATAAGTTGCTTGCATACTGCTTTCTTTGGTTTCTAGGCTTGCAATTTCTTTTAACACGAGATCTTGTTCCTGTGTTGTCATCACCGCAAAGTTCATGCTAGAATTGAAATGTTTTATCTCTTTGCCTATCTCCTTGCGTTTTGTGACAAAGTCTATATGCCTTTGAATACGCTGTTTCGTGTATTGGTTCAGGGTATCTAGGTCTTGGGCAACGCTTTGTAGAAATGTATTTATAAAAACAGGTTCTAGTTCAATACCAATACTATTTCTTTCACTGCTTAGAGCAGCTAAACTCGTTGTTCCTGTCCCCCAAAAGGGGTCTAATATAGTGTCTCCTTTGCAAGAATACATATTGATGAGGCGGTAGGCTAATTCAAACGGATAGGCTGCACTACGAGAACGTACATCCTTATTTTTTAACATTTGTTTGCTGCCCATTACGTCATCCCAAACATCAGAAAACCAAATATTTCTCTCTTCCCAAAAATAAGAGCTTTCTCGTCTGATTTGCCGCTTTTCCTCTTGGAAGTTCGCTTTATTGCCTTTTCGAAAAATAAGAATGTGTTCGTGTTCCAATGTCACATAAGCACCACTAGGAAGCATACCTGACCCCATAAATTTATTGGGAGCATTTGTTGGTTTTCTCCAAAGAATATTTGGTAAGTTTTGTAAGCCTAAAGAAAGGCATTTTTGGATGATTCTCGCATGGTTGGAAAAAAGTTGGAAGTTGTTCTGCAATGTTCTTGTTGCATCGCCTATATTAATAATAAGAAAGGCACCCTCTTTCAGAATTGCAGCTAAACCTAACCAAACCTTATCCAATTCTTTGTGCATGGTTTCAAATGCATACATTGGATCTCGAGCGAGAATTGGTTTGATTTCTGGATTTAAAGAAAAGAAAAGTTCATCCCACATTTGGATCATAGGATAGGGTGGGGAGGTGACTACTAGGTCAACAGATTCCTGTGCTATGACTTCTTGCAAGGTACGGGAATCTTGGGCATAGAAAGTATGCTGGGAACAACTCATCTTTGTCAAGGTTTCATTCGTATGGGCGAGGAACAATCTTACTGTGGTGGACGAACAAAAATACGAATATTTTCAATATCTATCTTTTCCAGTTCCAAATCTAGCTTTTGCCCTAAAGAAAACTGTTTGGAGTATTTTTTGGAAACAAAAGAGAAATCATTTGGAATTACCAATTCTTCTTCATCTGTAAAATGAATGTGGCGGATTACTCCTTCTACATTTAGATCTGCAATCTCTACAAAAATCGCTTGTGGGCGAATCCCTGAAATACTACCAATGAATGATGTAATACCTTTAGATTCGACATACCGACAGGCTTTTAGCTTTAGAATATCCCTTTCTGCACTGATTGCCCTACGCTCTTCATCGGAGCAATGGTAGCCCATAGAAAGAATTTGCTCTTTGCTGTAAGGGTATTTTTCTTTTTGCATCAGAGCATCCAAAGCACGGTGGCAAACTAGATCTGGATAACGACGGATAGGTGAGGTGAAATGGGAGTAGTGTTCAAAACCTAGTCCCCAGTGGCCACCCTTATCTCCCGAATAGTAGGCCTGCATAAAACTGCGTAAAACGAAGTAGTTGAACAGTTTTTCTGCGGGTTCGTCTTTGACAACTGCCAGAGCTCTTTTCAAATCACTATAGCTGGTACCACGAATTTGGTGTTTGAATCCATATAAGCGTAGGAAAGAGTTTAGGGTTTCTAGTTTATCTTCCGCCATTGGTTCGTGGATACGGAAGAGACTGGGAACTTGACTTTTACGTAGTTTTTCGGCAACCATGATGTTGGCTGACAGCATCAACTCTTCGATAAGGATATGGCTTTCTAAACGATCCAAGAGTTTGATTTCTGTTACATTTCCTTCCTCGTCTAGAATCGGTTTGGCTTCCTTGAGGTCTAATTCTACCCGACCATCGGTAATACGTTTGTTTTTTAGACCTGTAGTCAGTTTGTGAATCTTGCACAGCCAGTTGTTTGGATCTGCGGTTAAGATTTCTTTTTCGGCCATTTCATAGGTATACCTTTTATCTACTTTGATGATACTTTTATAGAATTTTGCAAAGAAAATTTCTCCTGAATAATTGCCAACCATCTCCACGGTAAACGCTAAACGATTTTTATCGGCAACCAAACTACATAGGTTTTCCGACAATTCAGGTGGTAGCATAGGAATCACACGGTTGTTTAGATAGACGGAAGTCGAGCGTTGGTAGGCTTCATCGTCTAGAGCCGAATTTTGTTTTACGTAATAGGAAACATCGGCTATGTGGACATAAAAGCGAATGGAATTTTCTTCCTCCACAAAGCTGATGGCATCATCGAAGTCTTTTGCTGTTTCTCCATCGATTGTAACGGTGTACAAATTTCGCAGGTCGACGCGTGAGTGCCAGTCTGAAACAGAAGTTTCTTCTACAGAGTCACTGTATGTATTGCTAAGAATGTCTGGGTACGTCTGGGTGTAGTTGTATTTCATTAATATACGCTCTAAGTCTGGATCGCTTTTTGTATCTGACTCAAAACGGATAAAGGATACTTCATACAGTAAATTGTCTTTGAAAGAAGTATCTCGCAGTTTGACAATCAATACATCGTTATCTTGGATGGCATCTAAGGTGTCTTTGAGAATGGATCGTTTGTGCAGTAGACCTTCTTTGATGTCTCCAGGTATATCCAGAATGGTTCCTGAAATGTAGTTTCCCTCTAGGTGATTGACTTTCATGCGGTAGAATTCGCGACTGCGTTTGATAATATCAATCACTTCCCCTTCGAGACGTGATTTTTTACCAATACTATTGGGCACTACCTCAACCATATCACCGTTCATACTATAGCCCGCTTCTTCTGCGGGAATAAAAATTTCATAACCAGAGGGTAGACGTACAAAACCATCTCCTTTGCGGTTGAAAGAGATTTTGCCGCGTAAGTGGAAGGGTTTGTTTGGTATGATATGCTTTTTCTTTAGGGTTACTAAACCTTCTGTAGCGAGTATATCCCAGAAAAGTCTGATGCTGTTTTCTAATTCTTGGCGAATTGCTTGTATCTTCTTCGAGTTTTTCTTCAAAGAAGGAACGGAGAACATTTTTATCATCTCACTTTTGCTGATCTCAGTGCCAGCATTTATTTTTAGGTATTCAAATGTTTTGCGTATTAGGTTATTTTTTTTCATTCTGATTCTTCTCTTCTGCATAGCTTCCCCGTAAATAGTTGGGAACAAGAGTTGCGTAATGATTTTCTTGTAGGCTAGCATTCATAATTTGTTCTTTATAATGTGTAAGAGTTGCTTCAGGGAGTGGTAATGTATCCCCAAGTAAGATCCCTCGGTTGGCATAGGATTCCATATCAGTATAGATTTGGTATGTCTGCAACTCTTGTGAGAAATCTTTTTCTAAAGTATCTGGGTGGATGTCCATACTTGGATGGAACTCGTTATTCTGTAAAAAGGCAGCATACACTTTCTTCTGCCTTGCGTTCAACACAAACATAGGAGGCTTGGCGCCGTTGCGGAAGCTACGACAGTAAACTTCCAAACTATCGAAGCCAATAACAGGAGTCTGCCATATTTGCGATAAATTTCTTGCAGTACTCACACATATGCGGATACCGGTGAAAGAACCAGGGCCAATGCAGGTTGCAATTGCATCAGGCTTATTGTGTGGCAATACCCCTAATGCTTTTTCAATTTCTCCAACTAATTTGTAGGATGAATCTTTTGCACTGGGAGAGTTCGACAGGTATAGCCTTTGGGTATGGTTCATCTTTAACGAGTAGACCGCTACTGTCATCCAGTTATTGCTGGTATCGAAAAACAGTACGTTCATCTAAAGTTTCATACCGCTGCATGATTTATTTCTTCCCTTACTTTGTGTGATATATTCAAAAAAAGTAATGTATGTACCTTGCACGGTATAACTTCTTGGGTACAAATATTCATCACGACAGATCGTTTCGATACTCTTTCCGACAGATGTCTTTTTCATTTCATACAGGCCAAAGTTCGAACGGCCGGCATTGTGGTAAATAAACAGAGCTGATTGTCCTTCGCTGAGCGTTCCATAGACAGAGTCTAGGAAAAGCTTGAACTCCTCCCAAGAAGTGTAGAGCTTATCTGTCGCATTGCTGAGAAAAATTACCACCATAGAACCTGGAGAAGCAATGAACAAACCGTTATGTAGGGAGGATAGTTGCAATTGTACGGATTCTAACTCTTCAAATCGCTCTTGAAAACCAAATAAGGCCTGGGTGCAATAAGGGCTGTAATAGCGAAAGCAAACCGTATCAATGCTCACATCTTCTTTTTCTTGGATCGGTTCGTTGTTAAAATTCGGAATCCAGCCAATATCCAAAGAAGTAAGGTTTTTGCTGACATTTTCTTTATTGGCAAACTCTTTCTTTTTAAACTTTTGAATCATCTGCCTGTGGCCATCGAGAATTTTCCAGTCAATGTCTAGCATTGTTAATTTCCGACACCCTAAAATTTGGTGCATTAGGTATGGTTGCATAAACCCTACACTGTAGCATTCTTTAGAAGCATTGGGGTAAAGTTTCTTGACCAATTCAAAGTCCCTGTGAGGGTTCAAATCATTCATTTTGAAGAAATTACGACAACCTGCGACCAATTTGGGAATGTACTGTCCGTGCGTGCGGTGTAATTTTTTGTAATAGTCCGAGCGGATGAAGGTATCAGAAACTTTTTCATCGTGTTTCTTTCTACCGTAGATCATATTGCAAAAAGCATCACTCCCCGTTTGCATGAGGTTAAATACCTTTTGCAATTCCCCTGTCTTGTAGAGATTTTTTTCTAAATGCACTAAGTGATTTTTGTGTTCATTTGAAACAAGCAGGTAAAGCTCCTCTAAAGGGTCTTCTGTTACTTTCTGGTTCTCTTTATGGGTTGATTGGCCTTTGATAAAACAATTGCTAAAGATAAAAGTAAAGATAACGGCAATGATTGCCTGTTTGAGCGGCTTCCATGGTAACAGCAAACTGGTTTCTCCTATTTGTATTAGATTGTTACGGGTGATATTGTTTTGGGTTTGTTTTGCAGCACTTTTTTTACCACTAAATCCACCACCTTCTATTGCACCAGCCTAGATTTCAATCAGATTCTTTGCTAAACTAGCGATTGCTGCGCATAATGAAGGTTCGCAACGAACGTATACCTACCAGGGAACCATCAGAAAAGGCACAGAAATCTTGCAATTCGACTCTGCCAGAGAAGGGGTTGTATTCGTTTGTCTCTGTTTGGATGACACCTGAGACTTTTTTACAGAGCAAGAGGTTGTACTCGCGGAATGTCTTTATATACTGTTTTTCGACATAGTTTAAAATTTCTTGCGGTTTTTTTTCTAGTACCAGGTGGTAGATCTTCCAGGCTTTGCAATTCCTCGCAGTGTATCTGCCTGCATTTTTGTATAGGCAATGCTTGCTGATTTCAATTCCAAGCGCAGGAAAGCGTAGCATGCTGTGTCTGACCTGTTTGCCTGGGAATAGGTACGATTCTTGCCGTACGAAACCATCAAACGGTGGTAGTTCCGCAGGAAATAGGGGAATAAACGAGAAAATTGAGACAAATAGAAAGCTGAGTCGTGTCATATGCCTGTACATAAAAAAGTTCTTGATAGGCTATAAATGTTTTTTTTCAATCAACAGTCAATGAAAAGAAAACAGTTCCTCAAAAAAGCTTTTCCTGCCCTTGCTTCGCTAACCGCCCTTTCCCAATGCCGAAAAATACAACATTCCCAGGGAACCTCGCGTATGAACCCACGTATCCAGTGGCGTTTGGTTTCCAGCTTTCCGCGTGGTATCGATACTATCTATTCGGCAGCGGAAATTTTAGCACATAAGGTACGCGTTCTTTCGGGAGGCAACTTTACCATTCGTGCCTACCCAGCCGGTGAAATGATCCCTCCCTTGCAGGTCATGGATTCGGTCAAAAAGGGTACCTTTCCTATTGGTCATACCGCCAGTTATTACTATACTGGTAAAAACCCCGCCTTAGCCTTTGACTGTGTTGTACCCTTTGGTTTGACGGCGAGGCAGCAGAACGCTTGGGTGTACTATGGTGGTGGAAAGGAGTTGTTGCAGGAGCTGTTTGCTGATTTTAGTATTATGCCTTTACCAGGTGGCAATACGGGAACACAGATGGGAGGTTGGTTTCGCAAACCGATCCAATCTATTGAAGAACTACGCGGTCTAAAAATGCGGATTCCTGGCCAAGGTGGTAAGGTAATGAATGCCTTGGGAGTCAATGTACAGGTTTTAGCTGGAGGGGACATTTATCCCGCTTTAGAGAGAGGAACGATCGATGCAACGGAGTGGGTAGGGCCGTATGATGATGAAAAGTTAGGCTTTTACAAGGTCGCCAAACACTATTACTATCCTGGTTGGTGGGAGCCTGGAGCACAGCTTTCCTTTTATATCAATTTGCAGGAGTGGAAAAGGCTACCTATCCACTACCGTGAAATTTTGGACATCGCTGCCAAAGAGGCAAATATCTTAATGTTGGCCCAGTACGATTACAAGAACCCTCTTGCTTTGAGTTCTCTTTTGGATAAAGGTGTGCAACTGCATGCCTTTTCGCAAGACATTATGCAGGCTGCGTGGCAGGCATCCGAGCAGATCATGGAAGAGACGGCATTGTCTGATAAATCCTATGCAAAGATTTACAACTCATGGAAAAAGTTTCGCAAACAGTCGTTTCAATGGTTTGCCAGTAGTGACCTGGCCTACGCAAACTTCGCCTTCCCACGCCCCAATGCAGTGGTGGAGCCTAAGGAATAGTTGGCTTTTAGTTTAGGGTATGTTTGTCTTTAGACAGAATAATTCTAAAAGACGCAAATTAATCTGTCTGCACCCACAGCATGGTCGCATCCGTATGATGCATATGTGCTTACAGGGCTCGGATACTTGCATGGAAATCAG
>JBCCIA010000031.1:0-24424 GCA_039028475.1 Spirochaetota bacterium
GTGTTCCTTGGCAAATCACTAGAGAACCAATAAAAAACAGAGGTTTTGAATTTCGCAACACAAAGGCATTCACTCCCTCCAGGGATGTCGATATAAGAATTTACCGAGGCAACAAAGCCTTAAAGTTCTCTGGAATCACTACCCAGAAAGATACCGAAAGCTCCTTTAAAGTCACAGGTGAACTTAGCTTAAGAGATCGGGATTGTGATTTTAAACATTTCCAAAGCCGTTGGTACTGTAGTTTTATTTTTAGCAATCCTGTTTTGGGTTCAGAGGCCTTAGAACATTTAACAATAGAACCTGCAGCTCCTCTTGCTGTGAAAACTCCACAAGGGTACATTAAAAAATTCCGTCTAAACCATTGGTTATTAGAATCGGGCAAAACATACACCTTTACATTCCGTGCTGGGATGAGAGATATATACTCGAATGGTCTTAAGGAAACACAAAAATACGTCATCAAAATGCCCAAATACAAACCAGACTTCGATATAGCTAGTTCGAACAGCGTTATCGAATCTCGTATGCAACAGAAGCTTTCTCTAGACATCGCCAACATCCCCAAATTAAACGTTGAAATCACCAACGTAGATATAGCAACTCTCTTACGAAAAAAGCAGGCCAAATACCCCTGGAAAGTAAAGTATTTTGATAAAAATCCTAGCGTACGCAAAGTTATATGGAATACGGGTTCAAGTCCTTATAGAGGAGCACGCTTTGGCTTCGACCTAGCCCCCTATCTCAACTCAAAACAACAGGGTTGGTTAGCAGTTCGTTTTGCCGGCAAACAAACACAATTCGTCCAATCGACAAATTTAGGTATCCTTGTAAAAGATACGGAAAAAGAAGCAAATGTTTGGGTTCATTCTTTGAGTGATACCAAAAACCAAAACTACGTTCGGATAACATCTTATACAGGTGGAAAAAAACGTGCCTCTTGCCTTACCAACTCTCAGGGTTTTTGCTCGTTGCAAGCAGGAAGCCTGTACATCGCGGAAAAAAAACAAGACAAAGCCTTTGTAGATAGTGGGAAATATGCTTTGTACATGCATGGCCTTCTTCGTTCTGGGTATTACACTAGGTATGGCTCGAGAAAAACCAAGGAAGGTAAATTCTTCTACGATCGCAAGTTATACCGTCCTGGAGATACAATGCATTGGAAAGGAGTTATTGGAACACGAAAAAACAATACCTTTCTACCACTCGCTTCTAAAAAAGTCCAAGTAGAAATATCCAATGCAAAAGGTGACCTTGTACTAGAAGAAACATTAGAAACCTCTGCAAATGGAGGAGTGTGGGGAGAGCTGGGTTTGCCAGTGGAAACATCCTTAGGAAAATATTCTATATCGGTCGAACACAAAGGGTCTACTTTTGCAATAGGCAACTTTCTAGTAGAAGAATTTCGCCCTGTAAACTTTAGTGTGGGCTTAGGGGGACTCAAAGATGCTATCATAGGCAAAAAACATGACATTTTTATCAGTGGTACCTACTTATTCGGTGCCCCCATGAGCGAAGCCAAGGTAAATTATACTCTCAAACGGTACCACAGAGAAATATTTTTAGAACAATACAGAGGTTTTCGCTTTGGTGATGCCTTAGAGGGAACGGAAGAAGGTTCCAAGGATTATTCCCATACAGGCATGTTCTCCCAGAAGGAAAGTAAACTTGGTTTTGATGGTAAAAAGAAAGTAAAAGTAGATCTCAAACCGATGCTAACCATAGAAAAGATCCACAAGCCATTTTATAAAGAATACAAAATGAGTCGCTCCTATAAAGTGGAAGTAGAGGCGAAAGTAACCGATAAAGACTCCAAATCTGTCAGTAAAAGTGAAAATATGCTTGCTGCCGCTGGTTCTTTTGTACCTGCAATCAAAACGGATGATAGCTACCATTACTACAAACGTCCCTTTCGCTTCCACCTTATTGCTGTTGACCCCTCTGGAAAAAGTAAGGCAGCGAAATATGCAAAAGTTCGCATACTGCGCCGTGTCTGGAAAAAAATTCGCACAAAATCCGGCCTCTATACGGGGCAGTTTAAAAATACGCTCACCAATGAACTCATCCAAGAGAAACGCATACAATTATCAGCCAATGCCAGAAAATATAACTTTCGCGCTAGAAAAGCAGGAAAATATACCATAACAGTACAAATAGAAGGAGAGCTTAGTTTTGCCAGGCAAAAATTCCACGCTTGGGGCGAAGATTACTATGGCTGGAGAGGGAGAGACGACAATAGTGTGGCTGTTGAAACGGATCGCAATTCTTATAAGCCTGGGGAGACGGCCAAAGTCCTTGTGCAATCCCCTTTTAAAAAATGCAAAGCCATCATCACCTTGGAGAGGGATACAATCCTCTGGCGCAAAACCATCACATTGGGCAAGCAGGGAAAGCCTATTTATGTTCCCATCAAAAAAGAATATTTACCGAATGTGTATTTAAGCGTCCTGTTATTACGTCCAAGGGCGGGAAAACCAGATAAGGATGATAGCCAAAGGCCAGAAACGCGCGTGGGCATTGTAAAAATCAATGTAAACACAGATAGCAAAAAAATGCCCCTACAAATCACACCTGATAAACAACTTTATAAACCTGGAGAAAAGGTACGTTTGCAGATTCGCGCACAAGCGGGAGCAGAAGTAGCAATAAGCGTAGCGGACAGGGGAGTTTTAAACTTGATCTCCTATACTTCTTACCAAAATCCCATAAAATCTTTTTATCGCGATTGGCCACTGCGGATACGTATCTTAGAGAACCGCAATATGCTGATCAAGCAATATGTCTTTGCCCAAAAAGGGGAACGTCCTGGTGGAGACGATGATGGTTATGGAAATGGCGGAGAGGAAGGTGGCGAAGGTGGTTTTCCTTTCACACACGAAGATGGCACACGAAAGAACATACAATACACAGCCTTCTGGAAACCAAATGTTACGATCGGGCAAAGTGGCAAAAAAACAGTAGAGTTTCGTCTTCCAGACAATTTGACTACTTTTCGTATCATGGCAATTGCCTCCTCGAAAGACGGAAAATATGCTAGCTATGCAAAAGATTTCCAAGTAGCGAAACCTATGGTGGTTCTGACAAATGTTCCACGCTTCATCCGTGCACACGATTCGGTCCAAATTGGCGGAACGATTGTCAACCAAACAGGTATAGCTGCAAAATTCAAAGTAAACTTACAAGCAAATCTTCTAAAGAGTAAGAAGACAACTAAAGTAATTTATCTAAAACCTTTACAGTCTCAGGAGGTCACCTTTACGGTTCGCTTAGACCGAAAAAAATTCGATATCATCCAAGCAGCAAATCGTAAAAAACCAATCGTCAAGGGGTATTTTACAGTGGAACCCCTAAAGTGGCAAAGATTTGCGAAGAAAAATTTTAAAAAATCAGAAGTGAAAGACCGCCTACTCTTCCGCTTTCCGGTATACGAAACCTATGATGAACAACTCGCCGGTGGTTCAGGTTTCTTTGATACGAAAAAAGAAATGCAGGTAGCTTTCCCTGTAAAGGGAAAATACAAACCGAAATCAGTACTCTTACAACTACGAATTTCAAATTCCATACTGACAGGTTTGGATAAAGCCTTTCGCTTTTATGGTTCCAACCCTTATTTTTGTTCGGAGCAACGTTCTTCTGCTTTTTTGCTTGCCATCACTTCAGGCGAACTCTTGCAGCAACTTTCCATCAAGCCTCCCGATAGCAAATCGTATGATTTTGAAAATATCCGACAATTGTTTGTCGATGAAATCCAAGACTTCCAACATAGCGATGGAGGATTTGGGTATTGGAAAAGTAAATCTGGTAGCTCCGTTCCTCATTTAAGCGTCTATATAGCACATGTGCTGCAAGTGAGTAAAACTCTAGGTCATAAAATCAATGAAACTGTCTATCGTAAGCTCATCGAGTATTTAAAAGATTATATCAAACGTCCAGCCAAAGGTGGGTATACCTATGTTTTAGAAAACTTAAGTGCAATTGCATTGGTACTAGCGCGCGCAGGTGAGAACACCGAGTCTATAGAACACCTACTCATGCAGCGCAACCAAAGCCTTTCCCTACGCGCACAAGCGAACCTACTTCTCACAATGCTAGCTCGGAAAAAACCCAAAGACAATAAGGGAGATTCTTCCCTGAAAGACCTCTTTGCCATAATTCTCAGCCAAGTAGAGTTAAACGGCAATGAAATACTTATTTTACCCAAGGATAGCTACTCTTCCTATCGTAGAGCTTTGTATACAGACGCTTCTGTAATTGCAAAGGTTTTAGAGGTGTTGATCCGATTCAAACCACAACATTCTCTTATTCCCAAAATGGTACAACAGATTATATCGCAAAAACGTGCAAAATCCTACTATTCAGATAGTCATTCTACAGGAGCTTTAGCTTATGCCCTGAAACTTTACAGCGATAGATACGAAAATAGTCCAAAAGCACATACGGTTTCCGTTTTCTTAAACTCGCAAAAAGTTATGAGCCATCGCTTCCGAGGGAAAAAAGCCGAAATGCATAAAATTCTTGTCCCGTATGGAAAATTAGATTTTGGCAAAACCAAACAAAATACTCTAGTCTTAGAAAATCGTGCAACTAAAATACGAACCTATTATAGCAGTCTTATCAAATACAGCTCTACCGACCACATCCAAAAAGCCAAAGACAAAGGCTTCGAAATCAACCAACAAATTTATGACCTTTCAGAAGGCAATACAGCCCAAGGAAAATTGGTAGGAACGATTCTGGAGCGTGGCAAAATTTATTTGGTAAAGACACGCATAGCAACGCTCTATCCTTACAGCCAAGTTGTCATCACAAGCCCTGTTCCCTCACATTGTGAAATTGTCAACCCAACCTTTGATACAGAGCAGAAAGGACTCCGCCTGATTCCGCAAAAAAAGTATGACGCTGAGTATTGGTGGGAAGAACCGGACGAGCGTATTGAGTTTCGTGATGACAAGATGGTTGTTACACGTGGTTACTTACGAGAAGGTATCCATGAATATTTCTATTTGATTCGTCCAACACAAAGAGGCAGGGCATATATGCCTTCGGCAATTGCTAAGATGATGTACAAGCCAGAAGTATATGGTCGCTCCGAAGGCGTAGATATACAAGTAAAATAGTTTTGCCAAAATACGCTATACAGTGTTTCGCTTACTGGAAAAAACAGTCTATACCAAAAAAGGTTTTTCTTACCTTTGGTTTTACATGCGTTTGGCTCTTTTTGGCTAACATCGTATTTTCACTATCCTTATCCCCAACCTTATTGCAAAGAGGGCGTTCCCTAGTGATTTACTCTGCTGAGGGAATTGAGATGCGACAGCACCTTTCCTCTAGGAGTGAATACTCACGTTGGTTGGCACTAAAAGAATACCCAAAAGACTTACGTAATATTTTGGTTTTTTCCGAAGACAAACGTTTTTTCTACCATCCAGGCTTTGATCCACTTGCCATATTACGTGCTAGCTACCAAAATATAAAGCATGGAAAAATCATTTCTGGTGCCTCTACTATCCCGCAACAACTGGCAAAGATTGTATGGCAGGAATCTATGGTTACAAACAGGTATATCAAAAAGTTACAAGAAATTTGGTATGCGTTAGCATTGAAAATTCGTTTCTCTGCTGAAGAAATATTAGAAGCCTATATGAATCGTGTGCCCTTTCCCAAACAAAGTTCTGGTTTTGCTTCCGCATCGTACAGGCTATTGCAAAAGGATGTTCACTTTCTCAGCAAGGAAGAAGCAATTGCTTTGGTAGCTCTCTTACGCAAACCCTATGCTAGCGAGAAAAGTTTCCTAAAGCGTTACCAAGGTCTTCTTGCACAGATCTGCCCCAATCACTGTCGGAAAACTCTACCTTGGCTACAAAATAACTTATACCATTCTCCGCCAATATCCCACTCGATCCGTAAATCACGTGGTCATTTTACAGATTGGGTCTACCTACTGTTAGATTCCCAACAAGGGCGGTTTGACTCTTATTTAAGGGACGAGATCAATGTACAGGTACAACAGATTCTCACAAATGAATTGCGTTATCTGCACAATTATGATGTAGAACAAGCAGCAGTAATTGTTTTACAACTATCACCTAACAAAACTAAGCTCATTTCTTTTTTAGGATCAGCAGATTATTTTAACAAACAAGATGGACAGGTCAGGGGCAACCTCGCCTTACGAAATGCCGGTAGCACTCTCAAACCATTTGTCTATGGTTTTGGTATGGATCGACTACAATGGCGCGGTAGTACAATCTTTTTAGACGAAGAAGTTAGTTACCAAACGGGTGAAGGTACATTTCGTCCTAAAAATTATGACTTAAAGTTTTGGGGAAAACTTACATTGCGAGAATCCTTAGCAAACTCTCGCAATGTTACTGCGGTGCGTGCTTTGCAAAAAGTCGGTACAGAAAACTTTTATCAATTTCTAAAACAGCATGGCTTTTCCCACCTACAAAAAGCTCCTAGTTTCTATGGGAGTGCTTTGGCGTTAGGAGGTGGTGGAGTAAACCTTTTGCAACTTACTAGGTTGTATTCTTCCTTAGCCTTAGAGGGAATACAACCTAAAGTGTATCTAGGACGCATGGAAGATAAAGATATTGCTATTGGTAGAAAAAGTAAAGTATTCTCCAAAGAGACAGCCTGTATTTTGACACACATTTTGTCAGATGCTGCTGCCCGGCGTAGAGCCTTTGGCCGAAGAAATTTTTTGGATTTTCCCTTTGCCGTTGCCGCCAAAACAGGTACATCGAAAGATTACCGAGATTCTTGGACGGTTGGTTATACCTCCCATTATGCGGTGGGAGTTTGGGTAGGCAATTTCTCAGGCAAACCCATGCGCAAGATTTCTGGTACCTATGGAGCAGGTAGAATCTTCCAACAAGTCATGCGCTACCTACACCCCAAACAACAGCACCACTTCTCTTGCCACCGCGATTACCAAAAAGTTTCTCTCTGCCGTCTCAGTGGCAAACGGGCAACACCAGCATGCCCAAGCTACACGGAAGTTTTCGCCAATCCGGTTCCTCTACAAGCATGCCCTTTGGATCATACTGCTGAAAGCTCAGAGTTTGTATTTGCAGAAAATTTAGAAATTGTCTCCCCTGTGCCAGGTGAAATTTATCTTCTCCACAAACAGCAGAACTTACAAGAACAACAGATTCCCATCCAAATTCTAGTCCCACAGAACAAACAAATGTTATACTCCTATACGATTGACAACAACCCACAACATAGCTTCCAAGGGAATTTTGAAGGTAGCTTGTTTGTACCACCGGGTATGCATTCTTTCTCACTCTGGCAAGAGAAGAAAAAAATCCAAAAGTTTGCTTTCGAGGTACGTTTAGATGAAAATAGCCAGTAGACCATTTACGTTTTTTTTATTCTTTCTACCGCTTGTATTTTTTAGCCTTCTCCTCAGCAGCAACCTTCTTTGGGGTAAAGAGATTGTATGGGATGTTCCTCTCAACCGAGAAATTTTGTTTTACTCCTATGCTTTTTTTCTCTTGGCCTACCAAAGCCTTTTTCCTAAAGACCCTAAAAAATTATTGTATTTTGGTTTTGTGCTTTGGTGTTTTTGGCTCCCTTGCCAATTTGCCTCGGAAATAATTTATGCCCTTTTTCGTGTGGCACTGACAACAGATCTTATCCTCTACTTCTTGCAAAATATGAACACCTTAGTGCCAGAGGCAGGCAATGTACTCGCTCAAGTTCCATTTGCCTTTTTTCTACGTTATCTACTATGTTCCGTATTGTACGGTTTCTGTATCTTCGCCCTACTCCCACAAAACAAACAGCGCAGTTATCTATTGAATGCCCAAAAGAGTAATTTTTATTTGGAGTTTTTAATTTTACTTTTATGTTACTTCACAATTCCTTTCTCTAAGACTCCCAAATACACAAGCAACACCTTGCATCCCCGCATTCCACCTTTTCCCAAAAGATCCGCTATAAACTTCCACCTTGCCAAAAACTTAAATGTGTTGGTATTTGTCTTAGAAGGTGTCTCACACGCTGCTTGGCAGCACACAGCTGGCTCTTTCGCGGAGGACTGGTCAGAGGTAAAATACTGTTTCGTGCCAATTCCACACAGTTCAAACTCTATCTTTTCACTTTTGACAGGTAGAGTCTCTAACTGGAGAAAAAGTCCAAACTTCGAAAGCATAGCGAGCAACCATACTTTCCCTTTTTCCTACCAAAGTAAAAACTACCAGGTTCGCTTCCTATTTTCTGGTAAAAAAAGTTTTGAGAACTTAGGTGGTATGTTAGCACATTTTGCAATCCCTATGTATGACAAAACGTACATCGAAAAAAATATTAGACAAGATTATAAATCCTTTCTCTGGGGCCTGGATGACCGATCTTTATTCGATTTGCATTCCTTCTTTTTGACAAAGCAAACAACACCGTTCCTACATTTCTTTTATTTTAGCAATACCCACTCTCCCTACTTTAACCCCAATCCACAGCAGTATAAGAGATGGGACAACGCGATTGGCAAAGAAAGGTATTGGAACACAATTGACTACGATATTTCCCTCATTGCAAAAATCATTCGTCATACTGAAAAAAAATTCCCCAAAAAAAATATATATCTAGTAGTCTCCGATCATGGAGAATCATTTGGAGAACATGGATTTTACAAACATAGTTTTTCTCTCTTTAACCAAGAGATTCGTGTGCCCTGTTTGTTCCGCTTTCCTGGGCAAAAGCGCAAATCAATCCATGCTGCAAGTATTTTAGATATTTTTCCTAGTTTGCTGGCAGCACAAGGCATACCTATTTCCTTTCCCATAGAAGGGAAAAGTTTTTTTGCTACTTCCTATCGATTGCAACTAGACTTGCATTCTTGGAGAAGTGGGGAATTTTCTGGTGAAGTTACAAACACATATAAAACAATTAGAAATGTGAAAACAAAACGAATATGGAAAATGGATCTAGACGATAGGCCAATCAAATATTGAGCTTGCCGTAAGCTTGTTTGACTGCTTGAAAACCATATTTTCTTTCCATCTGTCGGATGGTAAAATGTCCCATTGCCTTTTCTTGGAAGTGTTCGATAAACAAGTAATTTATCGATGCTCCCATAATTGCTCCGACGATAGGCACAAGTTTCGTTGTCAATGCCACAGCAATGACTCTTTGGTAGTGAATGGCAATTTTGGTGATGATTTGGGCAATCAGTGGGGCTCCCATTCCTGCGACTCCCTTTTGTGCTATGTAAATAGAAGAGTCTTCGAAAGAGTTTGTTAAGGCAGCACGAGTTGCATAGTATCCTACATCACCCGTTTCTTCGTCTAGTACATCGTCTCCAAAAGCAAATACTTCTAAACAAGCGTATTTGGTTCCTATTTCATGGTAGTTTTCTCCGAACGATCTGGCGATATCAGCAATCGAACGGACCATAATGATCGTTGTGATGGGAAGTTCTATAAACAAAGTAATGACTCCTACTCCTCCAATAGCACCTGATACAAGTGCATAGGCTGTATGTCGATGGTTGGGGGCTGGTGGTTGGTCTGGCTCTGACATTGTTTTCAAGCTGTATTCCCAAGACTTTTCGAGAGCTTGTATGGTAGCTTCCATAGATTTTTTGCGGACACTTTCAGGTAGAACACGTCCCATAGCCGTTATACTATGGCCAAAAAAATTACCGACTTTGAAGGCAAAACTGTTATTCTCTAACAACTTTTTGGCATCCATAATCTTGACTAGGTCTAGTGGAGCGATTTTTTCTTTTTTTTCAACCATACCCATATATACTACCATCTAAAAAATAGAAATCTGCTCCATTGTTTCACTCTAGACTTTCTTTTGCAATGAGAAAATGATAGTCTCAGTCTCTGCAAAAAGCAGGAAAAACAAATTTACTTGCAGCATATCCAGGCTTTTTCCAAGCTAAATGTTAGGAACAAATAGTATGACAAACACAAACTCTAGAGTATACACACACTATTGGTTAGTTAAAGAAACGGTAGATACCTATCCAGATGCTGCGGCACAAATGTACCGTACAACAGAAAAAAGCGACTTCCAAACCAAAAGCTTTCAGCAATTGTTTGCAGAAATCCAAGAAACTGCATTGGGTTTAGATTCTTTGGGAATGCAAAAGGGCGATACGGTAGGTTTGATTGCAGATGTTGGACACCGCTGGCTACCGACAAGTTTAGGGATAGGTACAATTGGGGGAATTGATGTTCCACGCGGTACAGATGCCACTCCAGGAGACTTACAATATATATTCCAACATGCAGAATGTAAATTTATCTTCTTAGAAACTCCTAAAGTGTATGATAAGATCCAAAATATTCTTGCTGAATTCACTCATTTGCATACAATTATCTTTTTTGCAGGGGCTGATTCTGTACAGGCACAGCAATCCTTGAAAATTTTGTCCTTAAAAGCATTGCAAGACTTAGGCAAGCAGAAACTCCAGAAAAACCCGACAAGATACGAACAATTAGCGAAAGCAGTAAAGGAAGAAGATACACTTACCATTATTTACACCTCAGGTACAACTGGAACACCCAAAGGAGTGGTTCATACCCACAAGAGTCTTACCTGGGAAGTATTTAACTTGGTAGAGGATGTTGCGATCCCCCCTTTAGGAGCCGCAATGGGATTTTTACCGCCTTGGCATGTGGCAGAACGCTTGATCGAGTTGGCATCTCTTAAAGTAGCGAGTAGCGTTGCCTTCACTTCTGTAGCTACTTTAGGAAAAGATCTGCAAATCGTAAACCCAACTTTCCTGATCTCTGTTCCGCGAGTTTGGGAGAGTTTCTACAACCGTATTATGAGCAATGTGCAAAAAGCTCCTGTTGTTGCGAGAGCTTTGTTTCACTTTGCCCATTTTACGGCATTGCGGTATAGCAAGTGGAAGGACACCCTACTCGGTTTGCAGTACCGATTAGAAGAAGAAGCAGTTCTGCTTTCTCTGGGAAGAAAAATTATGGCTGGATTCGGCATATTTGCTTTGTTCCTGCCCAACTTATTGGCACAAAAAATCCTTACCAAGGTTAAGAGAGCTTTAGGGAATCGTATCTTGTTTGCTATTTCCGGTGCAGGAGCCCTTCCGGAATACATCGATAGGCTGTTCTATTCTATCGGCATCCCGATAATCGACACCTATGGTATGACAGAAACTTGTGGAGTCAGTGTTAGGCGTGGCTTGTCTCGAACCGTAATTGGAACCGTCGGAAAACCGTTAGGGGGAGTTTCTATTAAGTTACTAGATACAGCAGGAAATGTGATAACTAACCCCAATACCAAAGGCATTGCCTACCACAAAGGTCCCAATATTATGAAAGAATACTACAAACAACCGGAAAAAACCAAAGAAGTGCTTTCCGATGATGGTTGGTTAAACTCTGGTGATATTCTTATACTGACAAGCGATGGAGATTTAAAATTTACAGGTCGTGCCAAAGATACCATCGTTCTACTTGGAGGTGAAAATGTCGAACCACTGCCGATTGAAGATGCCCTAAAACAAAGCCCTTATATAGTACAATGTGTTGTGGTTGGCCAAGATAAAAAAAATATAGCAGCTTTACTAGTTCCAGACACGGAAGCAATCTTAGGATACTTCCAAGAACAAAATATACAAGTCAGTCCAGATCCGTCTAGTTGGAACGATGACATTCCTATTACAAATCTTTTCAAGTCTGAAATTAAGCGGCTGAATGCAATAAGCAGTGGTTTTAAAGTGTTTGAAAAAGTCACCAACTTCTATATACTCGCAGAAGAATTCCAGATTGGTGTAGAACTTACACAAACCCTAAAAGTAAAACGCAATATTGTTTTTGAAAAATACGAGAATGAAATAGAAAGTCTATATAAATAGAGAGTTTTCTAGTACAGTCTCACTTCAATATCAACTCCGACGGAAAGTTCTGTGGAATAGAAAAAATCCGAATCTTGCCGGTTTTCATTTTGCTACTTACAGACACTTGCTCCTTCAAATACAAGATAGAGTAGTCTAATTCCGGGCTTTCAATATGTGAAATAAGATCGATTGGGATGTCCATTTCGCCATCATAAATTGTGTCAAATTTCATAATTTACTTCTCGCTTATTGTTTTCTCCAAAATTCTGCCATCATCCATTCTTTGTCAAGGGATTTCCATCGCTTATAATATTTTATTATGATATTATGTGAAGAAAAGAATAAATCATCAGAAAGAAGTGATTCCGTATTGTTTAGCAGTTTTTATTAAAGCTATTGCTAATGAATTCAGAGTAAATTGTCAAACATGTCTTCCTAGTAAAATCTGTATCTTCTCCAATAATTGATAAACCAAAGTGAAGCCAATAGGCAGCAGCGTTATATGACTATGAATAAGATTGTGCGAGATTAACCAATCGACAAACAATTTGTCAAAAATGAATTCATCGGGTTGTCAGCAAATGAATTGCAGTAGAGATTTATGTTCTCTGTGATACTACATCAAAGAAGAAATCCAGAGAACATTTTAGACAAGTACGATTAATCCTTAGCATCTTTTTTGATTTGGCGTTGCAATTTCAAAAAAGACTCCAAACCTACTGCGGTAAAGGGGTTCACGGGGTTATTACCGTTCCCACCGAGAATCATCATTTCAGGAAACTTCATCTTTGCCAATTCTGCTGCAACACCAATTGCAGTTTCTTTTTCTATTGTTGCTTTTTCGAGTGGACTCAAACCCGCACTTACTTTCAAACGAGCCACTCTCGCTTCGGCCTCTCCTCTTGCAATTTTAGCTTTTGCTTCCGCTTCTGCTTGCTCTGCCTCTAATTTAGCAACATCACGTTTTTTCTCAGCCTCTGTAACGGCTTTCTGTTTTTTCACTTCATACTCTGCCTTGGCTTTGGCAATTTCCGCTTCCCCCTGTTGCTTAGCAGTAATGGCATCTTGTTTGGCTTTTTCTGCTTTGGCCTTTGCCACAATTTTCTGCTGTTCTGCTTCCTTCTTTTTTGCAATTAGGTCATCTATGGTTTTATCAAAATCGATTTCTTTGATCACAAATTGTAAAATCTGTATGTTGTACAATTGGAACGGAGACGGTTTTCTCACAATCGGCTGGCCATCTTCACCGTATTTGATCTTTACAGTCCTTTCGATAAACTTATTTCCTTCTGGATCTGTAACTTCTTTCTCTTCTAAAATTGTTTCATAGATTCCTTTGCGTATCTGCTCTTCCACTAAAGCAGTAAACTCAGCTCTACGGGAACTATAAATCTCTTCTGCTTTCATCAAAGTAGCGGTTTGCATCATCGCTTCTACAATTGTTTGCAATATTAAATCTTTTTTTACGGCTAAATAACTTTTAAAATCTCGGTGTAAGTTTGTTTGATCTTTTTCTACCTGGGATAGACGAAATTTTAAAGAACCAGACACATGGGCGGTTCCCCCATCATTGAAACGTACCTGAATAGGATCAGCGTCATAACCCGTTCCACCTTCTTCTGGCCTTTTAGAAAAATAATGGATGTCAGAAATGTGATAGGTAAAAATATCTCCAAAAAGCTGCAAATACAATCCTGGTTTATTACGAACGGTAATCTCTCCAGAAAGAGCAGCTTGTTTTACTTGGTAGTATCCTACAGAATTAGATTCAAAAACTTGGCTCGAAGTACCAATTATAAGTAACAGCAAAACAATAACAACAGCAAATGCGAATTTAGCTTTTGCATTCATACCTTGGTTAATGGATTTGACCCCTTTTTTTATGTCCATAATACCACAGACTCTCCTATTTTATTTTCTACACTCTTAGCATAAGCCCACCCCTTCTTTCCGGCAATGATTTTTTAGTTTTTCTCCGGCAAAGGAAGATAGGCCGCAAGTAACCAATTCTTGGCAAAACGTAGAAAATGCAGCCTGCGACGACTCTTGTCTGGTAGTGCAACAATAAAAACCGCCTCGTTCTTACTTATTCGCTTTTGCAGGACACTATGCCTGCAAAAGGCTCCTTCTTGCCCCCTTTGCAAATCGTCTGATACTACATTCAGATATTCCTTGTACATTTGGTAGAGTTTCAACTTATCATCCTTCTCGATGCCTTTTGCAATTGCGTGCTTAAAATAATTGATTTGCAACTTATCTTTGTTGACATTTTTAAAAAAACCACTTACATCGGCTGCACAGGCTCTGCTTTGCATACGTGACAGAATATCTTCTACGGATGACTGGCAGGCAAATAACGATACAACTAATACTAAAAACCTTATCATCGAACATTCCTTATGAAAAAAAAGATTCTTAACTTTTTCTACAGTACCAGTCTTCTGCTACTCCTTTTTTTGATCTATCTTCCTCTACGCCTTTTATACCAAATCCCAAAAGAGAATGGTAACCTGAAAGTACCAGGCATCCGAGAAAAAGTAGAAGTTTTTCGTGATGCATATGGAATCCCACATATTTTCGCTTACAACCGTAGAGACGCTTACTTCGCCCTTGGCTATATCCAGGCTTCTGAAAGGCTTTTTCAAATACAGATGCTCAAAAGGGTTATTGCTGGACGACTCTCCGAAGTAATCGGGAAAAAAGGCTTGGTATTAGATCGGCTCTTCCGCACCTTAGGGTTCCGGCGCAACTTTTCTCGTTGGCTGGCTGAAAACAGGCGGACTCTGAGTGCAAAAGACCTAGAGCTTACCAACGCTTTTGTTGCAGGCTTAAACGAATTTTCTCGTTCCGGTGAAACACCCTTAGAAATGCAAGTCTTAGGAATGGATGCCGAAAGGATCGATATAGAGGACCTTCTAGCCTTAGTCGCGTTTATTAGCTATTCCTTTGCGGAACCTTTTCGAGTCGAACCCGCTCTCTTTTCTCTGCAAGAAAAAGTCGGTAAGGACAAACTGCAAGAACTTATATCGGAAAAGAAAATGAATGATACATTCATACTGCAAAAACCACAAGTCTACTGGCACAAACAGTATTTGCAGTTGTATACGCTAGTACAGGATACCTTAAGCTCGGTCGGAATTCCGATTGGAAACGGTAGCAACTCTTGGGCAATTGCTCCCAAGCGTTCTAAGTCAGGATACGCTATTTTAGCCAATGATCCACATATGAACTACGGCAATCCTAGTTTGTGGTTTGAAGCCTATATCAATTACCCTGGCTTCGAGTTGTACGGCCAATTTCTCCCGCTAACTCCTTTTGCTGCCATTGGTTTTAACTCACATTTGGGTTGGGGAATGACCATTTTCCCTTATGACAATGTGGATTTCTACCAAGAAAAAACGAATCCCAACAATCCTAACCAAGTTTTATTTGCTAACAAAATCATTGATATAAAAACTCGTGAAGAAGTAATCAAGGTACGTTTTTCACAAGACGTCATATGCCGCATCCGTGAAACACACAACGGTCCTATTATCAGCGGTTTGGTAAAAAATCTAAAAAAAACGTCTCCACCGGTTTCTGTGAAATGGAATGTCTTTTCTAAAGGCAACAACCCTTTGGCTTTTTTTACTAGGATCAACGAAGCAAAGTCCTTACAAGAATTCCGTTCCGCACTCCCCCTGCTCAAAGCTCCTGGTATCAACCTTTCCTATGCTGATAAAAAGGGCAATATAGCATTCTTTGCGGTAGCAGGTCTGGTAGAGAGAGACTTTGCAACAAACTTTCTGTTAGCTGGAGACTCTCCTACCTTGCAGTGGAAAAGACAGCTCAATTTTAGTAAAAACCCACAACAGATCAACCCAGATTCGGGGGTTATTTGGCATGCAAACAACCCTCCGAGCGATGCTACTTTACCAGGTTATTGGCAACCTATCGACAGAGCCAAGCGCTTAGCGACCCTACTACAAGGTAGGGGCAAGTTTTCCTACCAAGAGATGCAAGATATGCAAATAGATATCCATGTAAACGCCAAACACCTCTTGCAAACCTTGCAAGAGATACCCAGTACAAATCTCAGCCAGGAGGAGGACAAACTGCGCAAACAACTTTTGCAATGGGACAGAAAGGCCAAACTCTCGTCGAACTCGATGAGTCTCTACGCAAACTACCAATTCTTTCTCAGCAAGGCGATCTTCTTCGATGAAATGCAAAGCGATATTTTCAATGCCTTAAGCCAAAGTTCTAGACTCCAACGCTATTTACACACGATTGTCAAAAACCGCAAAAGTTCTTGGTGGGATGATAGCACTACAAGCGAAAAAGAAACAGTTTTAACGGTTAGCACAAAAGCCTGGAAACAAACGGTTCAACATATGAAATACAAATATGGAAAAAATTGGCAATGGCAAAAACTCCACCAACTGGAGCTAAAACACCCTTTTAGCAACCTACCGCTCCTGCATTTTCTCTATACGATCGGACCTGTGCCAATCGCGGGCGGCAAAGAAACGGTTAACAACCAAATGAGTGACTTTGCTGCAAATGATCACAAACCTATTGCGGGGCCAGCTTTTCGTATGTTAGTAGAATTTTCGCAAGCAACCAACTTCTCCATGATCCTCCCCTCTGGCAATTCCGGTCACGTTCTCAGTGAACACTATGATGACCAATTCCACCTATTTACCCAAGGTAAGGTAAGAACCAACTCTCTCGCGAGGATACGACAAAAAAAGGAAGAGAACCTGTTGATCCTGTCACCTGCCAGGACTGTTGCCCAGGATCTGTGATTTTTTATAAAAAATGTTGATGAATACTTCTAAAAATTGTACTAAGTTAATATGACTAGAGGGAAGCTGCTTATTCTAAATAAAGGCGAGCAATGGCATCAATAATCAATTTAAAAGCAGGCAAGTCCATCTTCAAAGAGGGTGACCTAGGTCGGTCTATGTACATTGTTTTGGAAGGAAGTGTGGAAATTTACGTCATTGTCAATGCACAGGAAGTAAAGCTCGCTATGATGCAACAGGGAGATTTCTTTGGCGAAATGGCACTTTTCCGCCAAAAACCTCGTAGTGCCTGCGCAAGAGTCGTATCAGATGTACGTCTCGCTGTGATCGATTCCAAGCCCCAATTAGAGAAATTCCTTATGGATAACCCCATGTTTGCCGCTAAAATGGTGACAATTATGGCCTCTCGTCTAGCCAATACCAACGACCTATTGGTACAAAAGATGAACGAGCTTTCTGTAAAAAAAATGGAATACCAATAATAGCGGTTTTGTCTTACGATGCTCTATTTGTGGATCTTTTTAGGGGGTTCCCTTGCTTGGTTGATTTCACTTAGCCAACTACTCCGACCCAAGCATCTTAAAAATCGTGTCCTAGCCCTATTGTTATTCTGTGTCGGCTTTTGGCAGCTCTACTTAGGCCTTCTCTACTCCAATCAGATTCTATCCTACGCCTACCTATTCAATAGTATGGGGCCATTTGTATTTTTTACTGGTCCACTGTTTTATCTCTATTTCACCATCGTTATCCAAGAATCTTATCGCTTCAAAAAAGTTTGGTATCTGCACTTTTTACCAGGGATCATTGCAGGGGTAGTCCTCTTTGGTTTGAATATCCAATTGGGGGATGAGGTAGTACAAACTTTGCAGGAAATCCGCAAGAAAGGCAAGGTAGGTCCGATTAAAAGTCTGCTTCTACTGGCCATTACCATAGACTCTGTCTACGTAATCCTCCTCATGCGTAAATTCCCTAATATCTGGTCAAAAGAATATTTCAAAGATAAGAGGATGGTACACGTCTTACTTTTTATCATTATGACTCTGGTAGTATCCTTCTTATTCCTACTCTGCGTGCTCGTAGAATCAGAGCTGCTTGGTAAAATCTGTACGGCGGGTGTAACATTCATTATTGTTTACATCTATATGATCTACCAGAAATACCCAGAAATGTTGAGCTTTTTAAAAGAGGAAACAGAGAAAAAGAAGTATGAGAAAACCCAAATTGCCAACCTTGACTTAGGTTCGGTAAAAGGTAAGCTACACAAGTTTATGGAAGAAGAGAAGGTTTTTTGCGACGAAGACATTAGTCTCAAGAGTTTAGCAGATATGTTAGACATCACTCCCCACCAACTTTCTGAGTTTTTAAACATCCATATGCAAACCAACTTCAAATCCTATGTCAAAACCTTCCGTATTGCAGAAGCGCAAAAAATTCTCGTTGAAGAGCCTGGACGCACAACGCTCTCGGTTGGTTTCGCTGTCGGTTTCAACTCCAATTCTGCCTTTCACTCTGCCTTTCGGAAAGCTACCGGGCAAACACCTAAGCAATACCGCAATTCTGCCTCGGCCGATAGGCAATGATATTGTCCTTGCGGTATAGCTAGCCTCTAAAATCATTTCCAGAAAGACTTGATAGGGAATGTATATGAATAAGATCCAATGGTTTGTAGCCGGTGACATTGATGGTTTTTTTGGTCTGATGATCGATAACCTAATCCAACTCTTAGTTTTGATTGGGCTTTGCATGGGAGTTTGCGGATTTCCAGGCGAATTTGTCTATGCCGTCGTTTTACCTGGGGTAGCCATTTCTTTGGTAGTGGGCAACCTTTTTTATGCGTACCAAGCCTACAAACTGGCACAAGCGGAAAATCGTAGCGATGTAACCGCTCTACCCTACGGTATCAACACCGTTTCTCTATTTGCCTTTCTCTTTTTTGTAATGCTACCGGTGTACATAAGCACCAAGGACTATAAAATGGCTTGGAAAATTGGCCTATTGGCCTCCTTTCTCAGTGGTCTAATTGAGTTTTTTGGTGCCTTTGTTGCAGAAACTATTCGCAGGGTCACTCCTCGCGCCGCTCTTCTTTCGGCATTAGCAGGCATAGCCATTACCTTCATTTCAATGGACTTTTTAGTACGCACCTACCAACGACCAATCATTGCATTCATCCCCTTAGGTATCATTCTCTTGCAGTACTTTGGCAAAGTCAAATTTCCCTTTCGCATCCCAGGGGGCTTAGTTTCCGTTATTGCAGGTACTTTACTGGCTTGGTCCGCTGGTCTTTGGGACAAACCAATGATGAACGCAGGGGAAGTCTCCAAATCTGCCTCACTCCTTGGTTTTTACCTACCCACTTTTGCCCTTTTTGACTTTTTCCCATCCCTGTTCGACGGGAGTGCAAAAGCATATATCTCTATCATCCTACCGATGGGTCTTTTCAATGTCATAGGTTCTTTGCAGAATATCGAATCCGCGGAAGCTGCTGGTGATAGATTCGAAACCCGCTCCTCCCTTATGGTGAACGGTTTGGGAACCATCCTAGGGGCTTGTTTTGGCTCGCCCTTCCCCACAACCATCTATATCGGCCATCCAGGTTGGAAAGGCTTAGGCGCACGAGCAGGTTATTCCGTCCTCAACGCAGCATTCATGACAGTTGTCTGTCTTTTTGGTTTGATGGCATTTGTCAAAGCTGTCATTCCTATCGAAGCTGGTATGGCTATCATTCTCTGGATCGGCTTTATCATTGGCTCACAGGCTTTTGCAGCAAGTCCCAAAGAACACGCCCCCGCTGTGGTAATCGGCCTATTCCCCGCGTTAGCTGGTTGGGCGATCCTGCTCATCCAAAGTGTTTTCAACTACGCCCAAGGCTACGTAAACCAAGCTCTCAGCAAAGCGGGTAGTAGTGAAACAATTGCTTTAACGTTGGAAAAAGCTCCCTTGGATGTCCCGTTTTTGCCGTACACCCTAGGAGGTTTGATTTCTCTATCGCAGGGATTCCTATTAACTTCGATGGTTTGGGGAGCAATCGCTGTATTTATCATTGAAAGAGACTTTCGCAAGTCTAGCTATTGGAGCTTCGCTGGGGCTATGCTAGCCGCATTGGGCCTAATCCACTCCTTTTCCCTACAGGGCAATGCCATCTTAAACAACTACAGTATCCCCGCCAGCAAAGACTTTTTGGTAGCCTATCTATTGCTAGCAGTGCTGTTTTTTCTCTTTGGTATAAAACAGAAAAATCAAAACGCAGAAGACGTTTAGTCCTTGCTTTATTCATCCAAAGAATTACCAATAGCATAGTAGTTTGGACAATGCCGCAAAGACAGTTTTTTAAAGAATTAGATGAGCTTCTCACAAGCCCCATTCCCAATTTCACAAAAATTGAGCGGGCCTTGGAGAAAGTTCCTGCAGCTATGCTAGCCCTGGAGATCCAGGAAGATGCTGGCTTTGCCTATCTGATGGACTACTACTTTCGTCACATCAATGAAGATGTGGTACGAAATATTTTGCAAAATCCACTATTCACCCCCGAAGCTCTTATTGAACTTTTCTATTGCCACATTACTTCTTATCACAAAGCGATCCTGCGAGGCAAACCAAAGCCAGGGATTTCTGACTCCTACTGGCAGCTTATTTCCAAAGCCGAACTTGCGATTATCTTTAAGAACATTATCAAGCGACCTAGTAGCATGAACATCAGTAAGCTATTGTTAGAAAAAATAGACATCGAGCATCTCAAGCTCATGACTTCCTCAGGAGCATTAAGATCTGATTCTATGCTGCGGCTGCTAAAGGAAATTGGCCCTGGTATCCAATATTTGGCTGCGAAAGATATGAACTTTTTTGACTATATCTTTAATCTCGCACACGATAATTCGGATGAAGAGTATGTGCTATTTTTAGAAAACTATACGGCTATTTTTGTACAATTGAGTGTAGCCGGTCACTTTATCGGAGTTTTAGAAAAACAAATTGAAGAAGAAGGCAAAGTTCCATCTTACCATGAATTGGTAGATAAATGTGCTACTGTTCCCTATGACTCTCTGCCTGTAACCTTAGATATTATGTACAACAGAGGTTGGATCACCGAAAGCGAGAACGAGAGTTTACACAAGCACTTGTTAGACAAATATGAAGAACAACATGGACAACATTAGACTAAAACCATAAGGGGGGATATCCCTATGCTGTTGCGTAGAATTGGCTTTTTCCTACTCACTAATTTTTTAATCATTTTTACCATCTCCGTCATTACGAATTTATTAGGATTGCGCTCATACCTAGGCGGTTCTGGGTTAAACTATTATGCACTACTCTTTTTATGTGCTATCTGGGGTTTTGCCGGTTCACTGATTTCCCTCGTTCTTTCCAAGAGTATTGCACAGAGCAGCATGGGAGTCAACTTGGTATCTTTCAGAAACCCCGGAGAGTTTAAAAGCATACTGATGATGACGCACGAGTTGAGCCAGAAAGCGAGAATTCCTATGCCAGAGTTGGGGGTGTTTGTCTCTCCTGAAGTCAACGCCTTTGCTACCGGTGCTTCGCAAGATGACTCTTTGGTAGCCGTTTCTACTGGTCTCTTGCAAACGATGAATGCAGAAGAGGTTAAAGGTGTCTTAGCACATGAGATCAGTCACATTGCCAATGGTGATATGGTTACAATGACTCTCATCCAAGGCACCGTAAACACGTTCTCACTATTTCTCTCCAGAATATTGGGCTTTGTCATTGGTAGAGGCGTTTCGCGTGACTTGGAATACATGGTTCGTTCCCTGATTACCTTTGTTTTAGATATTCTGTTCAGTTTGTTGGGTTCCTTGGTGGTTGCCTACTATTCGCGGCAGAGAGAGTTTCGTGCGGATTATGGCGGAGCAAAGCTCGCGGGCAAAGCAGGGATGATCGCCGCCTTACGCAGATTGCAAAAGTCGTACAAACCCTTGGACAAACGCGGGGACTCCATCGCCACTCTCAAGATCTCCGGGGAACGCATCTCACTTTTTTCTACACACCCTCCCCTTTCGGAGCGTATTGCAGCATTGCAAAGAGCACAGTTGCGTTAGAGAAAACAATGAAAAAGATAACAATACTACTCATCATCCTATTTTCCTTTCCCCTAGCAGCTATCACTCCTATAGATAGGCAATTCTTAAAAGGCTGCGAAATAGGCAACCTTGCTGTAGTAAAACAGAGTCTAGAACGGGGAGCTAACATGGAAGCCAGTCAGCCTATTCTGTTTGAAGACAAAAAAGTAAGAGGAGCAACCTGCCTCATTATTTCGATTGTAATGAGACAAAACCAAGTTGCCAAATATATACTTCTCCAAGGAGCAAATATCAACCACAGCTTTGATATGTACTCCAATAGTAAAAACACCAATATCAGCCATTTAACACCACTACACGCCTGCGTCATGAGTCACAATAAAAAGATATTTCAAGCCTTACTCGTTCTAGGTGCGGATATGTCTCGAAAACATGACATTAGACTCCCAGGTAGACACATTAAAAATGCAAATATTTTATTATTTTGCATAGTATTCAAGCCCAGTTGGATTCGCTATCTATTGCAATCAGGTGTTTCTGTAAATACAACTGTAACTTTATTGGATAAGGAAATGAAGTTTAAAAAGATATCACCCTTATTTTTTGCAACAATGGAACAAAACATAGACTTAGCAAGAAAATTTATAGTCGCTGGGGCTGATGTCAACCAACGTGCTGACTTTAAAATAAACGAGAGAATTTCCACTAAAAATTATACACCCCTAATTTATGCAGCTATCGATGGGAATGTAAAACTGGTAAGATTGTTGTTACAGAATGGAGCGGATCCCAACATCAAAGGAACAGGAATCAGGAATGGTAAAAAGCAGACTGTTACAGCTTTGGGCATTGCTAAACGAAAAAAGCATTACAAAGTCATAGAGCTGCTCAAGAAATGGCAGGTAGTCAGGCTTTTGGACCAATGGCGGGCTAAATAGTCTTACCTACCCAGAATCCATCTATGAAACATACAATTCTTGCCATTGTATTATATCTATCGCAGTGTTCTCCGGTACGTCATCAGCTCATTATGCGAAGTTCTAAACCAATGAGGACGGATGAACAAGTCACTGCTGAAACCAAGAGTGTGTTTTCCAAGATGGTAGAAATTAAAAACGATAGAATTTTCTACAAAACTATTCTAAATAAGAAGCAAGAAATATATATCTGTAAATGGAGAAAGGTCACTTACGATAAGAAAATGATTTTTAGCCTAAGTGATTTTATCATTTACCATTCGTTTATTGTTACCATACCTTATGCTTACTATCGTTTAGCAAAAGCCAAACTCCAAGAAGATACAATCATTAAAACAGAAGGCGACTTCACGAATAAAAAGAGAACTGTAAAGGAACCTTTTACTGGTAAAGTATTCATCGGTACAGAAGAAAAATACAACAAAGAATTTCCAATTGTCAATGGAGAATGGTCTATATCTATAAAAGATTACTATAAGCTACAATTCGAACAGCATTTGACCGTTGAGGAATTACAGAAGAACAGTTTGACTCTATCTATGAAAAGAAAGTATTTTTACAAGGGGAAGAAAGTAGAAGGAGAAATAACCGAAAAGTCTTTCTCTCCAGATAGCCCGGAAAACAAAATTTTGCAAAAGAAAAAAGCTACTGTGATAGAGCAACTTTGTAGCAAATTTTCAAAAGACTACATGGACTTTATCTATAGAAGTGTTTCCACTACCCTATCCGACGCGGAACTTGTAAAAAACTCTGCGGAGATCTTTGCCTTACAAGATTTTATCTGTGTAGATTTTTATCATAATAGTTTTATTCACAATAGAATTTCAGGCAGAGAGTAATGATGTAGTCAATCAACTTCCGAATACGTTTTTACTTTTCGGTATTGAAAAAACTTTCAAATTCTGAATTCGTGAGATACTGGTGAAATTGTACGTGTATGGTAGACTCTTCTGTACTCGTATTGTAATGTACTCTTAAAACTTTTCCCAGTATCTCCATTGTTTGTTTCACTATTTTACACTTACTATTTGCTTTCAGATGGTGAGAACCTTTGAGCCTTGCACCTCCCTTGCTAAGAGAATTGATAAAAACTTGATCTAGATTTTTATCGTTTTCATCTAAAAAGTTTACCGGAAGATTCACCTCAGTCCGCTTATATACCCTTTTCTCTCCCCAAAATTCTAACTGGCGTTTCGCTGGTAACTCCATAATTGCCCATTTTACCGGGGTATTGTCCGACCAACAAAAACTATCGAAAAATATCTGTTCTTTGTACCGTTCCGAATAGATAAATCCAGATTTTTGATAAAGGCGAATATACCTTTTAGAACGACTGTCGACTAGAGCATGCACACAGTCTATTTGTAAGTCGGCAACTCTCTCCGATAACTTATGAAAGAAAAAGTTTAAGGGTTTTATATCTTTGTATACGAAAGAATTTAACTCTGCAATTCGACTATCCAGTAATGAATAAGATCTTCCATTTTCACGTTTAGCCCATTCCAGTGGCATCCTTTGGCCAACTTTTTTTAGGGTAAGTCTTAGGACTACAACAGGAACTTCGGAATCCTTTTTATACAAAGCAAGAAATTCTGAAGAATCATCAAAACTTCGATCCACATCTACTGAGAACCCTATATAGCCAAACTTATCAAACTCCTGCTTAGGGTCAACTAAAGAATAACTTACGTATTTGTTTTCCTTGGTAAAACTCTATAATTCCATAGAGCAATAACAGAATCAAAAATTATTTTACAATCATTCCAAAAGTTCTCTGAGACTTTCCTACCCACTTTGTATACTTTA
>JBCCIA010000032.1:0-24390 GCA_039028475.1 Spirochaetota bacterium
CTTAAACATGGTTTGCCAAACTGCATAAAAGTAGTACAGTTTATTGCAAACGCAATTGCGCAAGAGATAAAAATTGATATGTATTTAGAAACCACAACTTACTTACATAAAAGCTAAAAGCAATCTCAGCTTTCTCCAGAAATACTTATCATTTGGGATAGGTTACTTTTAGCAATTAAAAAAATACATACTTGTATCATTCCTATTGGGCAAAATACCATTTTTTCATGGCTTTTCCCTCAAAGATCTTTTCTCCTTTGCTAAATACAAGCAGCTGTCCTGGTAAAATCAGTTGCCATTTCTCATTGGTCAGTGGACGAGTCGCTACAACATAGCCTTTGGTGTTTTTGGGATATTCTGTTTGTAGGTTGATCGTTTTGTTTTTATCTCGAAGTGCTACCTTTTTGTCTTGGTGCGATTGCTTCACGTAATGGAGAGCCGTATAGTCGTTCTTATCGCGGTAGGCGAAGAGATGTTTGCCATCGGAAAAAACTAAGTTCATTGGGCCAGTAGCGTTGATGCTATGCAAAGTTTTTTGCAGCCAAAGGAAGTCTTCTTGCTTCCATTTTCTCACGCCCCGCGAATTGATTCGATCTAATAGGAACGAAAAAAGATGCTCGCTATCCGTGTCACCCGCTGGCTTGTAAGTTCCTAGGGGGAGCTTTTGTTTGAAGTCAAACAGGTTGCCATTATGAGCTAGGCTATAGGGCTGTCCAAACAATGGCATCGAATACGGATGTGTATTGCGGTAGGCTCGACTCCCAACCGAACCGTTGCGAACATGTGCGATAAGGGTAGGAGCACGAAATTTGTCGTACTTTTCCAAAAAGTTTCCTAATTCACTCTTTGTCGCACGTACCGGTTCTTTGTACAATTGCACAGAAGAATCTGGGTAATAAGCGACTCCCCAACCGTCCCTGTTTTTCTTATCGCGTAGGCGGAAGGTACTAAAAATAGATTTAGCAGCGACCGGTTGGTTGAACGAATACCCCATCAATTCGCAAGAGAGGAGTTTTTGTTGCTGCAAGGGTAGAATAAACAAACAAAATAGCAGAAATAATTTAAAAAGAATGGTTGAAATGTTCATCATGCCCAAAATTATACCCTGAGATGCAAGCATTAGCAATCAAAAATCTTAGGAAAGTCTATGAAAACGGAGTAGAAGCATTAAAAGATGTTAGCTTCACTGTAGAAAAAGGAGATTTCTTTGCACTTCTAGGTCCAAACGGAGCCGGTAAATCCACAACCATTGGGATTATTACTTCTCTTATCAATAAATCTGCGGGAACTGTTGAGATTTTGGGACAAAACATTGACCACAACCTATCCGAAGCCAAGGCACATGTAGGGGTTGTTCCACAAGAGTTCAATTTTGGCATTTTTGAAACTGTCTGGAATATTGTATTGAACCAAGCTGGTTATTACGGTATTCCACGTAAGATCGCACATGCAAGGGCAGAGAAATACCTCAATGACTTGGGTTTATGGGATAAGAAAAACTCACAGACAGTAAGTCTCTCAGGGGGGATGAAACGCCGTGTTATGATTGCACGTAGCCTTATCCACCACCCAGATCTATTGATTTTAGACGAACCTACAGCAGGTGTAGATATTGAATTGCGACGCAGCATGTGGGATTTCTTGATTGATTTGAACGCAAATGGTACCACAATTATTTTAACCACACATTATCTTGAAGAGGCAGAAAGCCTTTGCCGCAATATTGCAATCATCGATAAGGGGCAGATTGTCGAAAACACTTCGATGAAAGAATTGCTATCTCGTCTTGATGTGGAAACATTTGTTCTAAATTTGAAAGACGAGCTGACAACAACACCAAAGCTCAGCGATATGACTGGAGAATTGTTAGATGCTACAACTTTTGAAATACGCATCGCAAAGAATCAAAGTATCAACCAGGTGTTTTCACAATTGACAGCACAAAACATCGAAGTATTGAGTATGCGTAATAAGACCAATCGTCTGGAAGAATTCTTTTTTAAACTTGTGGAGAAGGGAAAGATATGAATGTATCACGCGAGAGGACGGCTTTTGCGACAATTGTCCGCAAGGAATTGATCCGAGTTTTACGAATCTGGTTGCAAACTTTGTTGCCACCAGCGATTACCATGACTCTATATTTTTTAATCTTTGGTAAACTTATTGGCAGCCAAATTGGCAATATAGAAAACTTTACTTATATGCAATTCATTGTGCCTGGCTTGATTATGATGAGCGTGATTACAAATTCCTACAATAATGTGGTTTCTTCTTTTTTTATGGCGAAGTTTCAAAAGAATATCGAAGAATTGTTGGTAAGTCCTGTGACAAGTTTTACCATCGTTAGTGGTTATGTCATCGGTGGAACCTTTCGTGGAATTCTTGTAGGCATTATTGTAACTCTGGTTTCCTTATTTTTCACTACCCTGCAAATACATAACTTATTCATTATTTGTGCGGTAATTTTTTTAACATCTGTACTATTCTCATTGGCTGGGTTTACCAATGCAATTTTTGCAAAAAGCTTTGATGATATATCCATTATACCTACATTTGTTTTGACTCCTTTGACATACTTAGGAGGTGTTTTTTACTCTATCTCTATGTTACCAGAAGTATGGCGTGGTATTTCTAAAGCTAATCCTATTCTGTATATGGTGAATGCATTCCGTTACGGCTTTTTGGGAGTTTCTGACATCAATATTTACCTGTCATTCTCTTTGGTGAGTTTTTTCTGCATTGCATTATTTTCGTTAAATGTTTACTTGATTCGCATTGGGTATAGGATAAAAAGCTGATGAACAGACAACAAGAAATGGAGAAAGTACTCTCACACACGTTTCAGGCGAGTGAGTTACAAGTCGTGGACAATTCGATGGCACATGCAGGACATGCTGGCAATCCAGATGGCAGTGGAGAAACACATTTTCATGTAAAATTGCGCAGTGAGAATTTTGTAGGTAAATCTCCTGTAGAGCAACATCGTATGGTATACGCGGCTCTACAGCCCTTCTTCCAGGCTGGTTTGCATTCCGTAACATTGGACACTGGCCAGTAAAAGTAGACTACTTGCTTATTTTTACAAACTAATGTAAGACAAAATAAGTCTACTCTATGGTTCTGCTCTTGGTCTGAAACTTTATTGTAATTTTCCAAGAAATTGCAGCAATTATCTAAAATCACCAGAAGAATGCCTAAGGAGTGACGAATGGCACCAGCAAAGCCTGAGCTTATCAGTTTTAATATCTGTCCGTATGTACAACGATCTGTAATCACCTTGAATGAAAAAAAGATTGATTACGATATTACCTACATTGACTTAGCCAATAAACCGGATTGGTTTTTAAAAATATCCCCACTGGGCAAAGTCCCTGTTTTACGGCAGGGAGAAGACATACTGTTCGAATCGGCTGTAATCAACGAATACCTAGACGAAGTGAACGCTCCTTCTTTACACCCAGCAGACCCCATGCAGAAAGCACAAAACCGTGCTTGGATTGAATTTGGCGGGCAAGTTCTTATGGATCAGTTCGGCATGTACATGGCTCCTAACGAAGAGACGTTCTTAGAAAAAAAGAAGGCGGCTACTGCAAAACTGCAAAGGCTGGAAGAAGTATTGCAGGACGGCCCGTATTTTAACGGCCAGGAATTTTCTTTGATTGACTCTTCTCTGGCTCCTATTTTCCTACGTATGGAGATCATTGACAGGCACGCCAAATTGGATCTATTTGCTGGTTTGTCAAAGGTTAAAGCCTTGGCAGATGCTTATATGCAGCGTGAGTCGGTGCAGAAATCTGTAGTTGCTGATTTTGAAGAGCTGTTTGTTGGTTTCATCAAAAATAGAAAAGTTTATCTTGCAGCAAAACTATAATCTATTGTTCTGGTTGGCTTATGACATTAGATGAAGTAAAACAAAAGATTGCCGATGGTTTACCCGGTGCGAAGGTCGATATTTTAGACCCGTACCGCGATGGGGTGCATATCAAAGCGATTGTTGTCTACGATGGCTTTGCTGGCAAAACGATGCTAGAGCAGCACCGGATGGTTTATGATACTTTAAAAGAAGAGTTGAAAGCGGAGCTACACGCTCTTGCTTTAGAAACAAGGAGTGAATGATATGGATGACGCGTTAAAGAGTCGGATTGCTGACATGGTGCAATCCAATAAGGTTTTCTTGTTTATGAAGGGAACACCGCAAGCTCCCATGTGTGGTTTTTCTGCCGGAGTTACCAATGTGTTGCAGCAGTTGGATGTGGAGTTTGGCTCCTTCAATGTTTTGACGGATGATTCGATCCGCGAAGGCATCAAAGAATACACCAACTGGCCGACGATTCCGCAACTTTACATTGAAGGTGAGTTTATCGGCGGACATGACATTGTGCAGCAAATGGCCCAGAGCGGTGATTTGCAAAAAAAACTGCCCTCCTAAGCGGGGGCTGAGGTAGCCACATGGTAAAAATTTATCAATTTGACAGTTGTCCTTTTTGTCGCAAGGTTCGCGAAGCAGCCAAGGGTATGGGCTTGCTGCTAGGCAAAGATTATGAGTTGGTAGAGGCGAGTCGTGGAACCCCTGGTAGAGATGAAGTGCTACAGATTGGTGGCAAGGGGCAGGTTCCTTTTCTGGTAGATGGCGAAGTCAATATGTACGAGAGTGACGACATCATCCGCTATTTGCAAGCTAAATTCAAAACCCGATAAGGTCTAAAATATGTTTTCCAACTTCCCTGGATTTCCCTTGGTAGGGGAATTCATGGATGTAAAGAACCGGGTTGAAGTTCAGTTCTAAAATTCCATGAGCTGATGCATCCGGTTCTTTTTTTATGTCCTCAATAATAATATCAACCCCACAAATTTTTGCCGGCACAGAACGAGCTGCCCTTTCAGCAATTTCTTTGTACAAGGGGTGCACATCATCGGTTACATCTAACGAATCACCACCAGTGCTGATATTGGAGTTTTTACGTAGATAGGCCGTTTCTCCTGCTGCGAGAATACTGTCGAAAGTATACCCCTGTCCTTGTAGAATCTCTGCTTCTATGTCTCCCAGTTGTATCTTTTCCAATGGGGTTATATGCCCGACACCACGGCGTGGATCTTGGTTTTTATCTTCTACCAATTCGCGTATAGATTTTTTACCATCTCCGAGCACGTTAGCGGGGACTCGGTTACAGATTGCAATTACTTGGAAGTCGATTACTAAAAAGCGGTATTCTGGCCCTATTAAGAAATCCTCGATGATGATAGAACTGGAGTGAGAGAAAGCTGATTCTACGTAGGAGCGGTAGCTAGCTTCTTCTACACCAGCGTCTTTGATATAGATACCAATACCAAAGTTGGTTGTGGTAGGTTTGATTACTACCTTTTTGTCTTTGTACAAGGTAAAGTCTTCATAGGCTTCTTCGATATTTTCGTAGGCACGTCCGCCAGCGATTGGCAAGTTGTGCTTGTCTAGTATATAACGCGATAAGGTTTTATTTTCCATGAGTAGGAAACTCATATAGGTATCAACGGAAGTTTTGCTAGCCTCTTTGATAAACTCGGTCTTGCCATTTCCTGAAATTTCTAAGAAGTTCTCTTTCCAGTCCAGCACCTTGATTTCTAAGCCACGCCGAAAGGCTTCTCTGATGATGATTTGGGTGGATATTTCTAGCTGTTCGTAGCCAACTAGAATGAATTCATCTGTTGCCATTGCATACCTTGGGGGGTTCGAGACTCATGGCTTTGTTTTCTAATTCAATCTTCCTCTGCTCAAATAGCGATTGGCTTGCGAGCTTTTCGAATTGTTCACGGGTTTTGCTGTCTTGCTTTTGCCCATGGAAATGTGACCAGTTGTTTCTAGCTACTTCTAAGCCCGTTTGCAAAAAGGAACCGTTGTTTAAAATTAGGCGGTTGAATTTTGCTGCTGGTGTTTTTTGTGAGGAGACAAATTTTTCTTTCTGTCTGCCAAGTACCTCTTGGTAGTGACTACCACCTGCGTAGTTGTCTAAGATTTTTGCATAGTCTTGCAATTCGTCGCAGAGTTGTAGTCCCATGTCGCTTAGTTTTTCCAACTTGCCGTTGTGGAAGATGGATAGTTCTGGGCTTCGTCCGTACCATACGGTTTGCTTTTGGTTTTCTTGCAATTGTAACTTTTCGTCTGGACTGATAGCTGGTGATTCCTGCAAGGCTAGATAGAATAATAACAGTTGTGTGAAGTGTAAGCTATCACTAGATACTCCGTTGGCGACAAATGGGTCGATATCGATACAGCGGATCTCTAAATATTCGATGCCGCGGCTTTTTAGGCCGTCTAATACGGTTTCACCTTTCCTGGGCGTTTGTTTCGGGCGTATCAAGGCGTAGTATTCGTTTTCGATCTGTAGGTAGTGATCGTTGAGTTGGTTCTCGCCGTTAGCGTTGAATCTTTCGAATGGTGGATAGGTGGTGTTGACCGCGTAACACAGACCTTTGATGTACTCTTCTAACGAGTTTAGTGAAATGGTCAGGTGATCCTGGATGCTGCTAGTGTAGCCGATTTCGCTGAGGCGTAGCGTTGTGGCTGCTGGTACATAGTGGCTATCGCTTCCTAGGGCTTCTAACGGTTCTGGGATATTGGCGAAGGAGTTGTCGATCGCCGGTGAAGCTCCGAATAGGTAGAGGATAACGGGAGCATAGCGGGTAAAATTGCGTATGGTGCCTAGGTAAATGTCGGCTTGTGTTTGTTTGTTTAGACTTTGTCCGTATCTTTGTTGTGAAATGGCTTGTAACAGCTCTTTGGGAAAGGAGATGTTGTAGTGTACGCCTGATATGGTTTGCATGCGGCGTCCGTAGCGGTAGCCCAAGCCTTTGCGGTACAAGGTTTTGATCTTGGCCGCGGCGGAGGTGCCGTAGTATGCCAGTGGGATTTTAGCTTCCTCTTCTGGGAGTCTCGGTGGCATGCTAAATGGCCAGAGTAGCTCTTGATCGAGGTTGTGTACTGTGAATCTTTGTAGGGCATCCAATTCGTGCAAGGCATCGCCGATGTTGTGGTGCGGTGCGGTGACGTATTCGAGTTGGCTTTCGCTGAAGTCTGTGAGGATTTTCGGGTTGGTGAAGGCGGAGCCTAGGTGTAACGGGTGTGGTGTGTCTGCTAATGCCCCTTTGCGATTGATTCGCATCGATTCTCGCTCTAAGCCATGGAGGAAGCCACTTTTTAGGCTGGAGAGGTCGCCGCGTTGTAATTCTTGTACTAAGGGTTGTAGTTGTTTGTCAAACATTTGGGCTTTGCCACCTTCTCAAAAAACTTGTATTTTTAATTAGACCTATTCTAAGCCTATTTTACTACTTTTTTTTGCAAGGGTTTCTCTGGAAAGAGATTTTTTGTCTATGGTTTTTGAGTAAGATGGGACATGGGGTTATGTTAAGGTTCTTAAAATAAATCAGGTCTTATACTTTTTAACTCTTCATAAGTTCTTGAGGTAATCCTTTTGTTCTCGATAAAACTCCTTTAGGTAATGTCGACAATTACTTGAACTTTCTTTTTCTTAGCTAGCCTTCCTCTTCAGTGCAGGCAAACGCCCACACCAAAGAAAGAGGTTTTACTCCTCCCGCGATTGGTCCTCCCAAAAATCCTGCAACAAGCGGATCTGGTCTTGTGCCATCTGGTGGTAACGCAGACGACGTTTTGCTGTGGTTGGTTTTCTACGTTTGTGCAGGTAGGAAACGAGAATGGAAAGCCTGTCTAAAACGGCTATGGGATCGATTGGTTCTTCCGTGTTTTGCATCGGATACTCCTACTAATAAATTATAGAAATACCAATGGTACACAAAAGGCTTGACTGTGTGTACTAGCACAGAAACCTGAGAGGGCACCATTGGTGTTGTTTTCTCAGTCCAGAGTAAGTTTCCTAGGCCTGCACTGGGCTGAGAGCTTTTCACTTATGTACAAATTAAGTAAAAATGTACTTAGGTGACAATGATAAATGAAAGAAAAACTGTCTACTACTTTTTTTAGGGTAGTGCTAGGTTCCACCATGCTAAAAATTGGCCTCTCCCTGATGAAAAACATCTTCCGCCCTGAACTCATCAGCGAATTGCCACAAATCTTGCATATGCTGGCAGACATCCCAGACAAAAGCGATAGTGTCCGCATGATGAAAATGTCCATGCAATACCTACAACGCTTTTTTGCCAAGGCTGAGGCTCTAGGCATTCACTTTTCTTGAGATAGATATCATCTAATCTTTGGAGGGAAAAGTTTATAAAACAGTTAGATGTATACGATTCTCCTAAAAGATTTTAGGAGATAGAGCTGTATCGGTATAGCCAAATCTTGAATACAGAAAAAATGTGATTTATAAAAAAAGATTGACTACCTGTAAAAAAAGAGGTTTTTCATTGCTATGAACATGCACGGACTACTCCAACAACTACCTTTTTACGAACGTCGCCAAAGGATCAAGCGTCCACTTACCCTAGTTGTATTTGGTATCTTTTTCTTATTACTACCAATATACAATTATTTTGGTCTTGCGTACAAGTACCAAATTCATCCAAAACTTTTCTTACGTGCATTCGTAGTATTCAATGCCATAGAACTCTTTTTGCTATTTTTACCAATAGCCATAGGTATAGGACTGCTTATGGTTTCCAAATGGGGCTGGTGGTTGTTTTTGACTTTTGCAACTTCTTTAGTCATTTATAATACCTATTCACTGGCAATAGACCCTGTTATGGTAAACATGAGTGCATTGCTACAAACCATGATTTTAATGGGAGGCATTTTTTACTTTCTCCGTAAAGATATTGCTGCACCTTATATGAAGATGTACCCAAGGGGATGGAGGTTTCAGAAGAGGTATCCGCTGGAAATAAAAGTCACATTAAACGGCATAGAGTTGCTAACTAGAGACTTTAGTAGCAAAGGTATCTATGTGAGTTGGCCAGAAGTAAATTGTGATCTAGGTTCTGAAGTTGATTTAATTTTCACTTTAGACAATAAGAAATTTCTCTGCAAAGGTGGAATAGCTGTTGTCAATGAAGGACATGGAGCAGGAATAGCTTTTCGGAATATCGACTCACAACAGGCAAGAGAGTTGAGAAAAAGTGTTTTACTAGAAGAAAGAAAGCGAAGACAAAAAAATTAAATTTATAGGGCGTCCTAAAGCATGTCAACTCTTATGGAAAAGGTAAGCTGCAAGAGCCTAAGTCTCTCAGACCAAGGCTCTTGAAAAGTAACAGAATAGCTTCACATCCAAATCATCTTTTCTTAGTACTGAAGATACAACGGAAATGGATATAAGTACCACCTGCAGCAGGACTGGTATAAGGCCAAGCAAGAGCTCCTGATTGGTAGTGCCAGCTAGCATCTGCTGTGCCAGTCCACTTAGCCAATGAATATCCAGAGGAAACAGTCTGCCACCAAATTCCTTCATCCATCCACAGCCAATTGCCACTTCCATTGACCCAACCATTGTGTGTTAGTTCTGTCATTTCTCGTAAATCAGGCAATCGGCCTCCAAGAGCACGACATTCATCCTGAGCAGAAGTAAAAGAGACAGGAGCCCTATCCTTTGCATCAGCTATATATTCATCGCCTACTGTAAAGCAACGCGAACCAGGCTCTCCCATACAACCAGGACCAGATAGTACATCTCCTCGCGAAGAAGGCCACATACAGCGGAAATTGTAAGTACTAGACTCTGGTGTGTCAGCTGTATAATTGTCTGAATAGCGAATCAACATACGTCTATCCGTCGATTGGTAGCGCGCAAGAGTCCATTGGTAGCTGGTACTATTTACATCTCCTATAGCAGAACAAGCATTGATAGTTGTACCGTTTCGGATAGCATGTGCTTCTCCTGGATACGGCAACCGGCCTCCTAAATTTTCACAAGTTTGCTTTGCTGTAGCCCAATCTATAGCCGGCCTTTCCACCGCATCCCATTTATTACCAAAGCAGTCCGTGAATTCTGCACCATTTGTATTTCCATTAGAGTTTCCATCTGCTGCAGTGATGCATTGGTAGGAACCTGAAACTAGTTTGATCACCTCATTGTCTGCACAATTCGGAAGAGCATTTTGCTGCTTGGGTCGCCAAACACAGCGGTAGCGAACTGTATTCGCGTAAGGATAGTGTTGGCTTGCTGCAGTCGCCCCATTATAATAATACCAGCGTTTTGTTCCTGTTCCACTCCAACGAGCTGTAGCCTGACAATAGTCGTTACAATACTGCGTATCTGTAGTCCAGATCCAATTATTAGAACCATTTTCCCATCCAGCATGGATAAGCTCATGTACCTCTCCCATAGTTGGCAGTTCCGCTCCTAGAGCTCTACAAGATTCAAAAGCATCTGCATATGTAGCTGCGTTTCTATCCAAGCCATCTGCAACCAAAGGACTTCTTCTCGCATTTGTTTGGAAACAATTCCCTAAGTGGCATTGTGGCGAAGCAGGCACATCTACAGAAGACTGATCTGCAAGGCCAATACAACGGAATTTCTGGAAAGAATGCCCTTGTGTAACAGTTCCCATTCCACTGTACTGCCATGTCCAGAATGGTTGCGTAGTGTCATCCCAGACTACAAGACCCATCATATAATCACTTGGATGGTAAGCTGGTTTTGCCGCCCACTGCCAAGTAGAATCGTTATTATGTGGGAGACCATCTCGAATCACTCGTCCATAATCAGCGATGGAGAGAACACTCGCTCCCTGCATAGCACACTCCTGTACAGCCGCAGAGTAAGGCATCGGTGGACGTGCAACTTTGTCGACGTTGTGAATTCCATCGGAAAAACAAGTGGAACCAGCAGGGCCATTGCAACGGTATGAATCGAATCCACTTCCACTAGAATCGGGCCATACACAACGATAGCGGTGGGTTTCGGCTTTAGGATAATGGGTTACACTTCCGTCACTTAACCTAACTGATAAAAAATATTCACTAGGAGATGTTTCATAAGAGGCAATGGTTGTCCAGAGATAATCTGTTTCACCCAATCCCCCTAAATCAGAAGTCCCTGTTATTGCATTACTTCGGTATAATTCGGAAGCAGTAGGAAGTCGCCCACCTAAAGAGGCACAATTAGCATTTGCGTTTTCCCAGGTATCAGCAGTTCGCGACAAACCATCGAAGGTCTCGTTCCAACTATCTACTAGAGGAAATCCGTGAACAGGTGAACTTTGATTCGCACAGAAAGTAAACATCGAGCATTCTGAATCTTGGCAATCGACTTTTGTATCATTATCATTATCCAACCCATCCTGGCATTTGAAAGCGGTGTCCTCAGTAGGGGATTGGCAAAAAAGAAAAGCAGAGCATTCAGAGTCCTGGCAGTCAACATTTCCATCGCTATCGTTATCAACACCATCGACACACATTGAGGCAGTATTTTCTACAGAAGAACTACCAGAGCCAGATGAACCACTCGAACCGGAAGAACTACCAGAACTACCAGAACCACTGGAACCAGAAGTGCTACCAGAACTAGAAGAACCACTGGAACCAGAAGTGCTACCAGAACTAGAAGAACCACTAGAACCAGAAGTGCTACCAGAACTAGAAGAACCGCTAGAACCAGAAGTACTACTAGAGCCAGAGGAACCACTGGAACTAGAAGTCGCTACTTGGCTTGTACAGAAAGTATATCCAGAACAATTCGAATCCTCACAGTCCGTAAGACCATTGCCATCATTATCTTCATTATCTTGGCACTGTGACGATGTATACTCGTAAGTATTGGAACTGGCAGTAGAACAAAAAGTAAAATATTGACAGGAAGTATCTTCACAATCAATGTTACCATCGCCATTATTATCGATACCGTCTAAACAAAGCTGAGAGGTATTTTCAGGTGAGGCACCTGGTTGGGAAGAAGTGGCAATTAAGCCCATAAATGCAAATTTTGTAGATTGATTGGATTTCTTTTTGCGCTTACAACTTGTCAAAGTAAAGGCTATCACCAATACAAGTGTAAAGACCGGAATGATTCGTTTTGTATAGCATATCTTATTTTTCATATATTCTTTTCCTCTAATACAAAAAGGGGTAACAATATTTATGGATACAAGATATTTTTCTTATTTTTAGAGTAATTTTGCTCAATCAGGAATAAACAGCACCTATACAGGAATGAAAGTATTTAAAATCGGAATCAAATGAATATTTGAGATTAACTTTTAGGTGCAAATCTTTGCAAATTCTTTCTCCGCCGTTTTTCTGCTTCTACTTCGCGATTTTTAACTTCAGTCGTTGTTTGCAAACTGGCAAATAATTTTTGCGTAGCATATGCAATTTCTTCGACGGCTGTATTAAAAGCAGCTTCATTTTGCTTAGAGGGCTTTTGAAAACCGCTTACCTTACGCACAAACTGCAATGCTGAGGCTTGGATTTCTTCCTCACTAGCAGGTGGCTCGAAATTGTACAATAATTTTATATTTCTACACATACCATCTCTCCTTAAAACTAATCGATGAAATCAAACCAAGAGTTTCTAGTTGTTGTAAGCTTAGATTGGAAAATGAATTCCCCGATATCCACTACTTCTTTTTTATCTTTTAAACGTAGAGTAATCTCTTTGATACTCTGCTTTGCGGTACCATAATGTAAAAACAATTGAGCTTGCACAGTGGTATCACCTGCCAAAATCTGTTGGCTATTGCCATAGTAATTGACTTGGATCAAATATTTACCGTTCTTTGCCCGGCGTAATAAATATATCTCCGGCCCATAACCACCAGTAAAATCATCGCTCATGCGACCACCTACAAAAGTTCTGTTATGACTATAAAAACATTTCTCTTCGTTTGGATCTGTCACCCACAAGTCCATATCCGTATTATCCGCATCCCAATTCAAAACTACTCGCACATCTACTGGCAAATTCTTCAACAAACGCCTATCTATTGTAGCAGTTTTTACCGATTGGTTGCGAGCAATGATCGCATTCATTTCATGTAGGGCAATCAGAGAAATATTGGGAAAGCGGCTATCCCATTTTCCCAGCACAACTTTATACAATAAGTCTACTGCTTGTTGCGGCTTCCCAGAACGGGCATACACCAAGGCCAAATCGCGATAAGATTGTGGTTCTTCTCCTCGCATCTTTAAAACCTCTCGAAATACTGCCGCTGCCAAATCATAACGTTTCATTTGGCTCAGACGATGTGCGAGAATACGCAGCAATTGGTGGTTTTGCAAATCCATCTCCGCTAAATTGGAAAGGATACGTAGTGCCAATTTGTCTTTCTTTTGCTGGAGAAAGAAATCTGCAACATCCAGGAAAAAAGCACTACTTTCATATTCCTTTCGCAACTGCAAATATTCAGCATACAACTCACTTTTTTTGCTTGCTTTTAACTTCTTGAGATAAGGTGTATTGGGGTTCCACTTTTTCATTACAATGCTACCAGAGGACGTTCCCTTTTTATTCGTGTCTTCCTTACTTTTAGCTTGTCTTGCTGGCCTTGCAGCAGGTGCTCTGTTACTATCAACCTCAGCAGCAGGCTCTTCTCGTATCTCATCTTCTTCAAATTGATTCTCAGAAGAGTTCCCAGCACTTGGAGAACCATCATATATAGGGATTGGGTATTTTTTCTGCTTTTTCGGTTGTGGAGGTAAGCCCAGGGAAAACTTAGTATTCCACCACTCTTGCATTTCTTGGTATTTCACAACCATCTGTTCTAAATGCTCTATTTTTTCTTTTTGCTGAGTAGCTTTTTCTTTTGCTAAAATAGCATAGTATTCTTGCTGCAACTCTTTGGGGGGTATTATCTTATGTTGGGCGTAATCCTCGACACGGTCCAAAACCAAAAGAGATGTATAGCGGGTCACAATTGAAAATTTTTTTCCTATAGAGATCAACTCTTGTCGGTTTTTTTCGGGTAACATATCCAAGTCAGCAATTTTCTTCTGTGCCCAGATACGTTCTAGCATACCTCTTTTGATAATTCGATTTTGCAACCAGGCATTCGAAACGGGACGTATCCTTGGATTTTTCGTATCAGCAGGAATATCTACATCCTGTGTCTGTAAGACCTTCCCTCCAGCACCAAAGCGTAAGCGCAAACGAGTTGTTTGCCCTGTCCAAATACCTGCCAAAGAAAAAGCTCTTTGGACAACTGCCCCTGCTTGTGGATAGACTGCACGAACAGCACCTGAAAGTACCTCTACTCCCATGAAACGGTAACTCACACTTGTAAGCTGTGCAAATGCCTCTTTCTGGGTTAAAACGGTAAGATTAATATAACTTCCCCCAGTTTTTTGTGCAAGATATTGTAAGTAGGAGTGCTGTGCAGTATTAGAAGAATTGATGATTGAAACAGGTACTGTTCCTGTGCGAACTTCAGATTTACCAAAATTAGAAATTCCGTCAGTAAACAAAAGAATCTCCTCGCAAGAACAATGTTGTAAATCTAAATTTCCTAAACTAGTCCCACCATCATAGGATATGCTTTGTAAACGTTGCCGCAGTGCACTCCAATTCCCACCCCTTAGCACAAACTTCTCTGCAGCCTCTACTTGATTGCGAAAAACGAAGAGACGAATCCGTGCATCACCTATTTTTTGTAGGTAGCTATCCAAGAGCCGCATTTCGCGTTGCAAATCTCTATTTTTTGCAGAAGCAGAGGCATCCCAGTACAAATCAATGCTCTGAGGTTTCTTTTTAGTTACCTGTTGGATTTTTGGGATAAGGTGAATATAGAAAAACCTGACTCCCCTAGTCTTATTCACTTCTGTAACAACCTTACGATACGCCTGTGTCTTAGGCAAAAGAAATGCTAGTGTTTGTTCTGGCAAATAGTTTTGGTATTCTACATCCGCAAGAAAGGACTCTCGCCATTTGCGAAAACGGAAATTTACCAACTCATTTTCCTTGGGCAATTGCGGTGAAACTTCTTGCTTAAATACTTCCGTATGCAATCGAAAAAAATCTACTTTGTGAGAAAAGTTCAGGGGTAAACTGTACAAAAAGCCTTTGTCGAGTGTTTTCAATTCCTGCTCAAATGTTACCACCAAGCGTTTGTAGCCTTTTGCTGGAATTGGATAAATACGTGATTTAAAAGTATTCCCCTTCGTCCACTCCAACAGCCCTGGATCAATTTTTCGACGCACCGTTGATTCAAATGCCACACGAGCCTGTTCCCGCTCCACCACCACACCCTGGCGTAACTTACCATTCACTTCCAAAGCATAGGCAGAAACTGTCTGGCCAGCTCCCAAAGGAAGGTAGAAATTGCCCTCCAGAACCCTATCTAAAGCATTATAATAGGTCATATCAAGCGTTGTTTGCGCCAGAGAACCCAAAACCTTAACCTTGATACTGAGAGTGTGTAATTTTAATGGAACCGAGACATCGCTACCAGGTTTCTTGATAAGAATCACTGCCCGCGTTTGAGCAATAATGGAAGCATTAAAACACAGAAGGAAAAGAAAGAAAAACCGAGACATCCACTGAAGCATAGACAAAAAATGCCAAACTATCCAGAAGCAGCAAGGAAATTTTGTCTTGGGAAAGTATGAAAAGTAAGTTTACCCATTGAACCTCAACGCTTTACATAAATTCCCAACTCACACTCTTTTAGCAGAGCCTACTATCTGATGCATAATAACAGACTCTGCAAATTACGACTAAACTTATCTCTGTTTCGTACTAAAGATACAACGGAAATACATAAAAGCACCAGTAGCTGCAGGACTGGAGTAAGTCAAAGCATATCCTCCAGAAGGATAAGACCAACTTGCATCTGCGGTTCCACTCCATCTACTCAGGGAATAGCCAGAATTAACAGACCCCCACCATACACCTTCGTCCATCCAAAGCCAGTGATTCGTTCCATTATCCCAACCATTGTGGGTCAATTCGGTCATCTCTCGCATATCCGGTAAACGTCCACCAAGAGCACGACATTCATCTTGTGCAGCACTAAAGGAAACTGGAGCCCTATCTTTAGAGTCAGCAATGTACTCGTCGCCCACTTTGAAGCAACGTGAACCAGGTTCTCCCATGCAACCAGGCCCAGAAACTACATCACCACGACTAGATGGCCATATACAGCGAAAATTATAAGTATTTGCTTCGGTAGAATGGGATGTAATGTTATCCGAATAGCGAACCAAGGTTCTAAAATTTGCTGCCTGGTAACGTGCCAATGTCCATTGCCAGGTAATACTATTTATATCTCCTATAGGAGTGCAAGCGTCAATAGCAGTATCATTGCGAATCGCATGTGCTTCTCCAGGATAAGGCAATCGACCTCCTAGATCTTCACAAGTTTGCTTTGCTGCCAGCCAATCAGTAGCAGGCCTTTCAACTGCGTCCCACTTATTGCCAAAGCAGTCTGTAAATTCTGCACTATTCGCATTTCCATTCGGATTACCATCTGCTGCCGCAATACATTGGTAAGAACCAGAAACTAGCTTTATCACTTCATTGTCAGCACAATCGGGAAGAGAATTTGGTTGTTTAGGTCTCCACACACAACGGTAACGAACAGTATTCGTAGAAGGGGTGTGTTGACTACTAACATTCTGATTGCTACCATAGTACCAGCGTTCCGTTCCTGTTCCCGTCCAACGAGCAGTTGCCTGGCAAGAACCACTACAGTATTGGGTATCCGTTGTCCATAGCCAATGATTCGAGCCATCAGTCCATCCTGCATGCACAAGCTCATGGAACTCAGCCATCGTTGGTAGTTCTCCTCCCACAGCTCGACAAGATTCATAAGCATCGGCATAGTTTGCAGCATTTCTATCCACACCGTCAGCAACTAATGGACTCCTTCTTGCATTTGTTTCGAAGCAATTTCCTAAATAGCATTGTGGTGATGAAGGTAGGCTTACAGAAGACTGATCGGCAAGGCCAATACAACGAAACTTATAAAAGGTATGTCCTGGCGTAACAGTTCCCATTTGGCTATACTGCCAGACCCAATAGGGTTGGGTAGAATCATTCCAAGTAACTAATCCAAGACTGTATCCACCTGATGTATTATAAGCCGAATTCGCAGCCCATTGCCAGGTAGGATCATCGTTGTGTGGCAAACCATCTCGGATGACTCGTCCATAATCTAGTACAGACAGAACACTGGCACCATTCATAGCACATTCCTGTACCGCAGCTGCATAAGGCATAGCTGGACGCGCAACTTTGTCTACATTGCTCAGTCCATCAGAAAAACAAGTAGAACCAGTAGGACCATTGCAACGGAAAGAGTCGAAACCATTTCCATCAGAATCGGGCCAAACACATCTGTAACGATGCAAGTGTGACTTTAGGGCATGGCTTACATTGCCATCACTTAGACGAGCTATAATATAATAATCAGTCGGAGAAGTCTCATAAGAAGCAATAGTCGTCCATAAGTAGTCCCCTTCTGCCAAACCACCTAAATCAGATGTACCAGTTGTTGCATTATTACGATGCAATTCTGAAGCAGTAGGAAGACGACCACCTAGTGAAATGCATTTCGCGTTGGCATTTTCCCAGGTATCAGCAGTCCGAGACAAGCCATCAAAGGTTTCATTCCAACTGTCAACAAGAGGAAACCCCTGCACTGGTGTTCCCTGGTTGGCACAGAAACTAAACATCGAGCATTCGGAGTCTTCGCAATCGACTTTTGAGTCGTTGTCATTATCTAGACCGTCTTGGCATTTGAATGCGGTGTCTTCCGTAGGGGGTTGGCAGAATAGAAAAGAGGAACATTCAGAATCCTGGCAATCCACTGTACCATCACTATCGTTATCGACTCCATCCACACACATGGAAGCAGTATTTTCTGTAGAATTACCTGTGGAACCAGAACTACCATTAGAACTGGAGCTACTGCTGGAGCCGGAACTACTCCCGGAGTTAGAGTTACTGCCAGAATTAGAACTACTACTGGAACCAGAATCGGATGTGGAAGTTGCCACTTGACTTGTACAAAAGGTATATCCCGAGCAATTTGAGTCTTCGCAATCCGTTAAACCATTCCCATCATTATCTTGGTTGTCTTGGCATTGCGATGAGGTATATTCATAATTGCTCGCACTTGAGGTAGAACAGAATGTAAAGTATTGACAAGATGCATCTTCACAGTCAACATTGCCATCTCCATTATTATCAATCCCATCTAAACAAAGCTGCGAAGTATTTTCTATAGAAGAACCGTTTGGTTGTGATGAAACTGCAATCAACCCCATAAATGCAAGTTTGTTCGATTTCTTTTTCGCTTTACAATTAGACAATACCAACCCTGTTGTTGCGATGCATATTAGGGTAAATAGTCTAGTCAATATCCCTATGTTGAATGTCTTGTTTTTCATTTTATGCTTTTCCTTTAGCCCAAATACTATTGTTTTAAGTATATTATAAGAGGAATTCGCGAAGAAATCGACCCATTCTATAGATTGGGACGTAATTTTTGTTGTAACGAAGCAATAAATTGGCTAAAACGATTCTATGGTATCTCAGTGGGGACTACGATGCAGGAGTCACTGATTTAGAAAATAAGAACAATGAAATGTTGTTTGAACTCTATCAACTTTAGACTTAATCTTCCAAACCTAACAACTCATATAAATGTACCGAGCTACTCGAACAAATCGCTACTTTGCGTTCCTCTAAAAAACAAGCTGGAGTAATTCCACCAGAAGAATGTTTTGTGGAAGCAAGTTTCTGACCTGTAGACCAATCCCAAAGTACGGCAGCCTCCTCTTTACCGGCACTCAATAAAAAAGAACCCTGTATGGACAGAGTACTAACCGTATCTAAATGACCATCTAACACGCGCAGCAATTGTAAACCTTCTCTACGGTATTGATAAATTTTTCCTGATACAGTTCCTACAAATACATAAGCATCGTCTGGACTAAATACAAAACACTCACCGGTATCTTGCAACTCCCTATGCACTGACTGCGTGTCTGCAAAAGGTGAACTGAGAACTAATCCACCCTTACAGTAATATACAAGTTGCTCTTGCGAATGCGACCAAGCAAAACCGGTGAAGTCTCCACCATATTCCTGTAGCTGTAGTTTCTCTTGGTACAAAACTTGTGAATCACTAACTCTAACGGCAAAAAGACTACCCTTCCTGGTTGCAAATAATACAGCCTGTTTACCCGCTAAGTAGGTGGTAGCAATGACCCAATCCTTGGTTTTATGACTCCACTCCAACTCTCTACTTGCATTCCAAATCTTGACCGTTCCATCCCAAGAACCACTCAAAAGTCTATTGCCAGGTAAAACCTGCAAGCTAGTCACCGAAGAAGAATGCATCTGCTGGATAGCAATTTGTTCATTTGTAGCCAAATCTAAGAAAAAAACCATACCATCGCTATCACCGTAACACAAAAACGTAGCATCACCACAGATAGAATACAGCAAAGATTTCCCTGAACCTAAAAAGCGCTGCATTTTAATGACTTTTGTTTTAGTAGAGAGAACTGGCATTGCACCTGTGAATGCACCGGTAACTAATATTTTTTGTTTCTCCAACATCCGAGCCGCAGTAGCAATGGTAGGGTAGCTTTTGCTATATTGCAGCCTTTGCCCAGATTCCGTATCATAAACATTGATGAAATTATTGCCCGCAGTGAAAAACTTTTTACCACCAGCAAAGAATTGGATGATCGATTCACTCAAAGCGTCATAGCCTTCAGCAATCTTATGTTGGTAAAGTATCTTTTGTTCTACAAAGTCCAATAAAACCAATTCATTGGAATAACAAAGGAGTAGTCTATCTTCCTGGGGAGTAAAGAGCAAGTTGGTAATTCCAAAATCAGAAAGCTCTTCAGGCAATCTGTATAATTGTTCACCCGTGGACGCTCTGTATACCCAAGCAGAAGCTCCATCTACCAACTCATCTCTATTTGCAGCGACAGCAAAAGGATAGGTTTTTAATACAAAATCAGCCTTAATAGAATAAACAATTTTTTGGTCTTTAAGATCATAGCAATGGATGAAATCATCTTCTGAAGATGTGATGCAATATTGAGGTGGGAGAAATTGTATTTGTAAGACTTCCTTTGTATGCACTGAGTGTATCAGTTTAGCACCAGTAGAAAGATTTTGTTCAATAACCTTTCCTTCGCCATTGCCTAACAATACAACATCCTCGCTTTCAGCAAAACACATTGCTGTATACGCAGGTTGGTAACCTTCTTCTTGAAACGTTCTGGTAGGGATGCTGGAGCCAAGTTTCCAAAGACAAAGCAAACTATCCTTTCCAGCAGAAACGATTGTATCACTCTCTTTTGCATACAAAATTTCAGATACATGGTAGTTGTGCCCTAGCGAACTGGAATAGCGATGGAAACGAAGAGTTTCTTTTTGCCACACACCTTCTTGGTATTTTAATGCAAACAGTTTCTCTTGGTTATCAAAATCTATACTCAGACGTACAGAGTTCAAGTAGTTCTCAGAACTTCTGCTTATGCTCAACTTCAAGCCATGTTCTTCAGCAAATTGTTGCAGTTTTTGGTATTCAGATTCCGAATATTGATTTCCGAGTGAATAACCAGGAAAAACTTCCTGACCATAAGCAGAGAAATAATGCCTCTCGGTTAATGTCTTGGCAACATCAGCCTTAAAAGTAATCTCACTCAAACGAGAAACCTTTTTGGAAGCAGAAGGCAAAAATAATTTGCCAAAGCGAGAACTACTTTCTAATACCATGCCTCTCTTGTAATAGTAATAAGTATCTGAAAAGCTAACCGCTGCACCCGTACTAAAATCATGAGAATCCCGCTTTTCGGCTTCACCTACATACTCCAAAACTCTACTCATGGGTTCACCCAAAAATGCATACAGTTTTACATCAGGTCTCGTCTCGACGTAGATTGGCTTTTCCGCTAAGGTTGGCTTATGTAACTCCTGGAAGAGCAAACGAAAACCTGCAACTCTCGCACAGTCTTGCTTACCATAAGCAAATAGTGGCAAACCACAAAAGGAACGATGGTTGCTTTTCTCTAGAGCTTCTGATTGCTTAGCGTCATCAGAAAGTTTCACGCCAGCCTTTGCAAAGGCAGTATCTAGAAACGAACGAAATATATACTCCTCCCCAGAACGGTTCCACTCCCCTGCAAATGTAACCAAGTCCGACAAACCAAAAGGACTCACTTTTGCTTGCAAGTTTTCCAAATCTTGTAAGCGTAATTTGTAGCCTTTAACAGTTTCAGAATCTCGGTAACCCATTGTACTCTCAGGGTCTTCCCAATAGTATGCGAAAGGATACTTCTTCGTTTTGAGTTCCTGCAAAGAAATCTCATTGCCTCCAGGATAACACCAGCTATCGTTTCCTCGACTCGCAACTTCCCATTGTTGGTAATTGGGCAGAGCCAAACCTAATAGAGAAGCCAACTCCAAAGCTGCATCTGGGCTAAGGGTAAAAACAGGATCATTTTCTTGGAAGTCTTTTTCAATTTTTTGATAACCATGAAACACACCATAGCTTACTTCCCTATTAAAGTTATAACAGTACGAATTTCTTTCTTCTTCACTCAGTATTTTCTGTAACTTTTTTTTATAACTGGATTGGTAAAGTTGTTTCCAATGACTCAAATGAAATACAGTTTTACTAATATAAAAACCAGATAACTCAACCTGTTCTTTAGCAAAAAAATCATAGCGAGAATACTTATTAGGTGAGTGCAGAAAAGCAAGATCCTTAGTCTTGCCAATTGTGTATGAACCCTTAGGAATGAACAAAAACTCCAAACCTGTGAGTTTCTCTATCTCAACTAACTCTTTTGCCTTACTCACACTCATTGCACACCTTTCTTCTCGACCATTACAATGACTGTTTTGTTACAAATTGTAAAGAAATATTTTAAGAGAAACCAGAGACATTGCCTCTAAAACTCCGCAGCATCTCATGGAAAAGACCCAAGCCATATTCAAAGGAGCCATGTACAAAACTTCTGTCTGGATCGCATGCCATAGCCTCTTGTATACTCACAACTTTCTCAAAGTCTTCTCGAAGAGTTTTATGTGTAAAGGCAACCCGCTTTTCCCACAATCTACTTAGGTGAGCTTTCTCTTTTGGTACGAGATGAGTGAATTTTACTTTTGTCTCGGCTGGACTGACTGGTTCCATACGTATCACATTGACAAGATTATCCTCCACTAACACCTGAGTCGCAGGGAAGAAGTAATAGACTATATTACAAAAGTCAGCCAAGTTTTCAGATTCCATTTTCTCTTGTAAAATATGACGCATAGGAAAAAGAACACGCAAACCATTACCTCTATCAGGGGTAAATTTTTCAACCGTACCAATATTATCAAAAAAACGGGGGTAAATTGTTTTTGCATGAGTCGTCTTAAAATGGTACATCTCCAGACCAGACTCTACAATCAACTTCCAGTTCACTGGAATACTAAATTCTTCTTCTTTGTAGACAGCCTTACCTGCGAATCTGCTTTGGTTGAGAAAATCAAAACTAGGTGGTTCAAATAGAGAATTAGCTGTTTCTTTTTTGCTAACAGCAGCCCAAATCAAGCCAAATCTTTCAAAAACTGGAATGGGGGTAAGCCCAGCTATATTCTGTGGGAAACCATACTCATGTGGAACCTTGTGCAAACTACCATCATTTTTATAGATCCAATTGTGATAGGGACATGCAAACATCTTACGACATTTGTGTTTCCCATGCTTTATTATTTTGGTACCCCGGTGTGCACAAGAGTTAAAAAAACCTCTTAACTCCCCATTACTATCTTTAATTGCAATGGCTTCACGATCCATGTAACGAAATGCAATCATTCCCTCATCATTTTTTCCTAAGTAACCAACCGGTATTGCTCCTTTTTGAAAAAGAGACTTCTCAACAGCAAAAATGTCAGGGTCTAAGTATTCTTTTGCAGCTACGGTATGGATACTTGTATTTACTGTTCTCGGTTTTCCTAATTGAATGTCTTCTACAAACGCTTCTTTGATTCGCATGAGTATCTCCTAAATTGTTCCAATATCCCTTTGTATAAACAATACGGCAGAAAAGTCAGTTCTATTTTATGTACTATAGTACGATAGTTTACAAATTGTATTGACTTTAGTTAATTTTTAGACTATAGTCTAATTATGGACAATCAGCTAAAAATAGACGATTTTGACAATATTAGAGGATTGAAGAAAGAGCGTACCATGCTTGAGTTAGAACATGCACTGCTAAATACACTTAGAGAAAAGCCTTTTTCAGAAATCAAAATAAATGATATTATTCGCAGGGCTCTCATAAGTAAGCAAACCTTTTATAACTTCTGTGGCAGCCTTAACGGCCTTTTAGATAGAATCGTGGATAGACGTCTCAAACGCTGGGCTGTCAATACTATAGATCCACAGAATTGGACGGGGAATTGTCGCGAACGCCTACGCTTTACTTATGTTACGTTGGGTAAGGAAATCAAACAAGAAAAACACCTATGGCAGAACGTAAGCATTTCTGAACTTTCCATTAGTAGAAAAGAAGTACTAACCAATATTACCAAAATTTTTCAGGAAGGACAAAAAGCAGGACAAATCACAAAAGACTTTCCTGCGAAAGCATTGGCATGGCAACTCAATACGATTCAGTTAGCTCTCTGTCTGGATTGGGCGAATGACCGTATCAGTTCCAACTCACTTTTACTCCGGCAAAGACAAGCTCTGGACATCTTTTTGGGTGGAATTGAAATAAACTAAAAAAGATAAAATCCTATGATTCTGAGTTTTCCCCCTTAATTTCGAATGCAGCATATTTATCATCCCAATGAGCATATACATGTTATTTTGTAATTTGGTTCGACTTCATCGATTCCACTGGGGTATTCTTGTAAAATTGCAATAATCGAGTTTCTCAAAATAGCTTGTAGAAAATCATATATTACTTTGGTTTTAAATATATATTGTTTTTAAGAGTCACTTAAAGAAATTGTTAAATAATAACTCAATGATTAAAGAAACAACCATCACCTCTCCAGAAAGTTATAATTATGCCACCTTTTTACCAGAGCCAGGTGGCTTGTTTTGTGAAAAGATCTTTGGTAAGTACCAAATTCCTGATCCACCCGAAAATATTTCGTTAGACAATCGCTCTCAAAAATGGGGCATCATTCAATTGGGCAAGGGAATCCTACATCCACTTACCAAAGTGGAAATAGCAAAATTACCAGTTTTACCACCTATATATCGTCGTTTCAATCAGCTTAGTGAGGAAGAACACCGTTCCTATTTAGTATCGCAACGAGAATATTATTTAGACTTGGAGAAAAAGGGCGAATTGGTTAATGGCTGTTTGCAACCAACAAAAGCAATGGCCGAATTGGGGTTAGATGATGAAGAGTATGTAAGCAACCCTGCCAAAGGCATCGTATTTGGTAAAAAGCCATTCGTTGTTGGCGCGTTGCACTGCATCCTGGGTCATAATGGGTTGATCCAATTTGTTGTACACAATGTATTCCCTTTCCTTAC
>JBCCIA010000033.1:0-23867 GCA_039028475.1 Spirochaetota bacterium
AGAAATTTAGTGACTCATACAAAGTAATTATATAGTTGACATTTGCTGTTCAGTCACTTTTTATCGTTGAATGAGTAGTATGGAAATTCCGCACAATATGAAAACAGTTATGATAAGTGGTAAACGTGAGTGCAAGGTTATTGAAAAACCTATACCAAACATAAAAGAAGGCTTTGTATTGATAAAGGTGCATGTTGCACCTATGTGTAATGAATACAATGCGTATGAGAATGGCTTTTACCAGGATCGAAATAAATTTGATTCACTTGGACATGAAATCGCTGGAGAAGTGGTAAAAACTGCCGGCGAGAGTAAGTTTAAGGTAGGTGATCGTGTTGTAGCCCTTCCTGGCTTTCCTTGTGGTACTTGCTATATTTGTGACTCAGGTGCCTATGCTCATTGTGATGATGTAATCAACCCTCTTGAAGCATGTGATTCAACTTCTGGAGAATGTGGATTTGCTGAATACGCGATAAAAGCTGAGTGGCTAACGATACCTATACCTAATGATATGTCTTATGAGCATGCAAGTATGGCCTGCTGTGGCCTTGGTTCCACTTTTACTTCTTTACAAAAAATGGCTGTCAAAGCAAATTCTACTATTCTAATTACTGGCCTTGGGGCTGTTGGGCTTGGAGGGGTGCTCAATGCAAAGCATTTAAATCTTCGTGTTATTGGTGTTTCTCGTTCCAGGTATCGGCGAGAGCTTGCCAGGGATCTGGGTTGCGATCACGTTCTCAACCCAGAAAATGACAATCTAAAAAGTCATATTTTCCAAATTACAAACGGTCTGGGAGTTGATTATGCTATAGAATGTTCTGCACAAGCACACTACCAACGTTTGGCGCTTGATGTGATAAAAAAACTGGGAAGCTTAACCTTTCTTGGCGAATCTGGAGACCTTATGATAAATGTTGACAAAGATATTATACAAAAAGGGCTGAACCTTTATGGAACATTAGATTTATATTTAAACCATGTACCCGAGATGATGAAACTGATAGCGAATGCAAGCAATGATATTGACAAATTCATTACCCATACTTTTTCTCTTAGAGAAATTAAACAAGCATGGGAATTGCAAATCAAGAGAACATGCGGAAAGATATTACTCTATCCGAATAGAAAGTAAAGGTAAAGCAAAAAACTTTTATGAAAGGACTTGTATTTAAAAGGTGATATATGACAGAAGATATTTCAAGAATAGAATCCGTAAAGTCAAAGGTTGATAGCCCTGCATATCTGCTCGATGATAAATTGTTAGAAAATAACTGCAAATCATTAGGTCAATTGCAAAAGGAAACGGGCGTGTCAATATTGCTTGCTCTAAAGGCATTCTCGGTACCATCTGCCTTTAAAATTATATCTCCACACCTTACCGGTACATGTGCAAGCTCCCTTAATGAAGCACGCATAGCATCCGAGCACTTCGGAAAAGAAATACATGTTTACTCACCTGCCTATAACGATGATGACTTTGATGAGCTTCTTGAATATGCGAGTTGTATAGTATTTAACTCATTTACTCAATGGAGAAAGTATAAAGATAGAATTACCCGTTCGAATATCGATATAGGGATTAGGTTCAATGCAGGGCATTCAAAAGATGATATAAAGCTTTACGATGCCCGTGCAGCAGATTGCAGGCTAGGAGCAGAGCTTGATAGCTTGCAGGGTTTTGATTTTGAAAGAATTAATGGCCTTCATTGCCATGCTTTGTTTCGTGGAAGCGCAGAAGATTTTACAACACTCTGGCGCACTATAGAGCCAACCATTGGTCCACTTTTAAAAAATATGCAGTGGCTCAACTTTGGTGGGGGTCATTTACTGACTGACCCAAATTATAACCTGGAAATTTTAAAGCCGCTTTTGATAGAAATTCAAGAAAAGTATGCCTTGCAAGTCTACTTAGAACCTGGACAAGCAGTGGTTTCCAATGCAGGATACTTAATCGCTACAGTGCTAGATATCCCCCGTGAAGGCTTTGCTATTGTAGATTGTTCTCCTATTGCTCACATGCCTGAAGTACTAGAAATGTCCAGTGCGCCCGTACTGATAGGGGCTGAGGTAGGCAATAAAAGAAAACATGTTTACCAAATTGGATCAAACAGCTGCGTATCTGGAGATGTAATTGGAAAGTATAGTTTTAAACAACCCTTGAAACCAGGAGATCGCCTGGTTTTTTCCGATATGGCTCATTATACAATGGTACGAAATAGTAACTTCAATGGCTTAAAAACACCATCAATTTATCATCTTCGCTCTTCAGGTCAAGTTGATTTGATTAAGCGTTTTACCTATGATGACTTTTTTAGTCGATTATCCTAGCTATCCATATGACAACTATATATGCTTTATAAGGTATAGTTATATGATTTTAAAAACTAGAATTTCAATGCCAACTGCGAATTTAATTCCTTTTTGTATACAAAGGGTCTAATCTATTAAAAAAACATTGATTTAATAAAAGTAGTCTTGAACTTACTAAAAATGAGTGAAAAAGACAGTTTACGTCCTATATATGTTGGACATAGAAAATTTCTAGGTGCCTTGGATTTAGTAGTTTCGTTTTATACTCAAAAATGCCAGTTTAATTGCTCTTTTTGTAACCTACCTTTACAATCTTATGATGGCAAGATTAATGCAGAGCAAATCAACGCACAAATTGATTGGGTATTTACTTCTAATTTTGAAAAACTTCAAACTTTTCAGCAACTTTCAATTGGTAATGAGGGATCTATTTTAGATAATATACGATTTCCCTTTGAGTCCCTGGAATACCTTCTCAATAAGACTTTTGAGATGCCCTCGCTTAAGGTTATTTCTTTTGAGACAAGGCCTGAATACATAAAAAAAGAAAAGTTTGAACAAGTGAGAAAGTTAGTACCAAACATGAAACTTGATGTGACTATCGGATTTGAAACGCAAGATAATCACCTTCGGCAGGTTATCTTGAACAAAACTATCAGCCAGAAATTGTTTGAGTCAAAAATTGCTTTGCTAGGCGAGTTAGGTGTTAGCCTCACAAGCTATATTATGATTAAGCCTTCGCCAACTATGACTGAAAGTGAAGGAGTCGCTGAAGCAATTGCTACAATTGAATACCTGAAAAAACTTTCAATTAAGTATAATGTAAATGTAACTGCTTACCTAAATGCGACTTACGCCGCTAAGGGTACACCTTTGGCCAGTGCCCTTGTTGCCAACTCTTATATACCTCCACGAATTCAAAATGTCGCAGAGATTTTGCTAAAAACCGAGAATCTGGGTATTCCTATTTATGCAGGTTTATGGTCTGAAGGTAATGAGGTAATAGGTGGTAATTACGAAGCCCATGAAGATTATGATGCTAATCTTAGAAAAGCTATTAAAAAATGCAATCAGCAGGGAAATTTAGAGCCTCTACATGCTCATTTCTCTCCACACAATTATGCAACTGCAAATTGAATGGGTCAAAATTGACCAGGGTGAATTTATTGCGGGAACTGACTTATCAGTTGATAAAGTTGCCGCAGCGAGTGATTGGGCGATCAAAACAGAACAACCACAACACATCGTTTTCTTACCAACTTTTGAAATTTCAAGAACTTTAGTAACACAAAAAATGTGGAGTGAGTTTATCGAACACACCGGGTATGAATGGGCTGACAGAAATAGGGCATGGCCTGATGGCCTTACTGTAGATATGTACAAATTGCCAGCAACATGGGTTACATGGCATGATGCCCGTTCTTTCTGCGAATGGGCCAATGTTCGGTTGCCAAGCGAAGCTGAGTGGGAAAAAGCAGCCCGTGGTAGCAATGGTCAAGTATATCCCTGGGGCGACACAGTTCCCGATGAAAGTTTGGCAAATTTTAATCAGTTAGTTGGGCACGCTAATGAGGTTGACAGGTATGAAAAAGGAAAAAGACCTTATGGAATTTATGATATGGCCGGCAACGTTTTTGAATGGACCAATACAATCTGGGGAAGTAAAAAAGATAATCCCGAATTTGGCCATCCATATTCCGCGAATGATGGTCGTGAAGAAACAGATGATCTAAAAATCATGCGAGTTGTAAAGGGTGGGGGATGGAAATATAGCCATGATCTTATTAGGGCAGCTTATCGTGACTGGAACGAACCACAATTTAGAGGTAGTTGCCTTGGTTTTCGGGTCGCTCGATAGTGTGGACTCCTAAAACAGTGTTGTCGAAGCTTGAAGGTATCAGTTCCCAAACTCTTCAAAAGTGGGTCGATTCTTATTTACTGACCTTAAGCACAGTTAAAGTATCAGTTAGGTATAAAAAAAACCGGCAGTAAAAAACTCACTGCCGGTTTACCAAAATTCTGTTTCTAAATTAGAAACGGAACCTTAGTTTAAGAAAGTTGTGCTCTCCTTTTGAAGTAGAGTAGCAATAACATTGCAAAGGCAATAAAGCCAATCACTGCAATTGCACCAGTTCCCTTTGCTTGTGCGGATATAAAAGCAAGTAGGGTGTTGTCGTCCCCAGGCATGTTCATAGAACTACTAGTGGAAAAGTAGGAATACTCCACAGTGATTGCAGAACCTACTGTCGGTAAATCTCCTGTAAAAGCAATCTTCTTGGTCACTGAGTTAAAGATATACTTTGTAGTCCCAGAACCAGCAGTTGCAATTCCCATATCTATGGCTGCACCATTTACCTTTACAGTAAGAGTGTTCGTAATCGGCATGTGAGCCAATGTATAGGTTGCATCAATTGCTTCTGCTACAGATTGGTTCGCAATCAGCTCCATAAAGGCATCGGGTGCATCGGAACAGATACTGGATTGCATACCATTGGTTGTCGAAGTAATCTGTCCATAGACAAGATCAGGGTCAACTCCACCGTTGTAGGGGCTTTTTCCAACTTCAGAGGTAGATCCATTTGTTCCTGTACAGTTAGCTACACCTCCAGCAGCATCCAATGGGGAAACGACATGGACAGTGATATTTTGCGTTATGAACCTGTTGGTGTCCTTATTGAAAACAGAGTTAGGCAGTGTGGGTGTGAAAGAAGAGAAACCGTCTACACTATCTAGAACTTCATCGTACTGATCTGGGTCATCACTGATAATAATAACAGTAATAGGCACATCAGAACGGCTATTGTCGGTTCTTATCTGGGTAAAGGTTCCATTTGCTGTAGCACCGTCTTCACCAGATTTTGCAATCGCTTTTTCTGCATACATCAGGTTAGCTTCCACACTATACCCACGCACAAAGATACCTCTTGTTAGAGTGTTACTTGGATTGAAAATCTCATTAAAATCGGTTTGATCCTGCGCACTATTGGAGAAATACTTGGTTCCCGCTCCCCAATCGGTAATACCTTCTCCTGAACCCAGACCACTAGGCTGACAGGTTTGGTGTTGGCCACTGGTAAAGTCAAAGTTATCAGTATCCTTTGCCCAGAGCTGGTCACAGTCAGAGGTTACCACACTCACACGGAAGTCCGCACTCAAATTTCTCAAACGAGCGTAAAAAGCTGCCAGTGAACTTCTGGTCGCTGCCTGTTCTTCAATCATTGTCGCAGAGTTGTTTACCGAAACAAGGAAGTCAAGCTTAGGAGCTGCCACTGAGAAGAAGTTCTTATCTCCTGGTAACTTGTAAGTACCAGTCTCTGCTACGTTCGTTCCATTGACCAGGGAAGACAGGTCAACTTCTACGACGCTGTAGTTATCCTTGGTAGTGATACCGATAAGAACAATTCCAGGATTACCGGTTCCCGCTTGCTTGGAAGCCTGAACTTCGATACGGAAGGTATCGCTGGTCAAGCTACCAGATGATGTGGGTAGGTTTGATACAGTACCTGCACCTGTTTTGGTTCCTATTTTATCTACATAGTGGTTGCGAACGTCATTGACATCGTCAGCACCAGCGTTTAGCTGAACTTCTACACTGGCAATCTCGGTTGGAATCAAAGCGTCACCCACTGTATTACGGGTAATCAAGCTGTATCCGCCATTGCCGGCTGTCTTCAGGTAAGCACCCATTTCGCCAGAGATTGTATTTAGAACATTGTCCATCAGACAAGTGACATCAGAACAACCGTTTACAAGAGTACTATCACTGTCTAATTTCGCAGCAAAGCCCTTGGTATCATCATTGTGCATTTTCAATAAAGCACCGACAAAATCTACATCGTTTGGATCGGTCTCAACAGTAGTGTGGTCTCTGAGAACAATCTCAATGCCATCAATGGTGATATTGATAGATAGGTTCACTGGGGTTGTATTGCCAGTGTTGTCAGCAGCATCAAAGATATTAGAGTTACCCGCTACCGTATCAGCACTGTCAGCATTGACAAAATTAACGTTTGTAGTGTAGATGACTACATTGTCAGAACCATCTGTATCAGAACCCATACCAGTTACACTGGTTCCACCAGCCGCATTGTTATCGCCATAGGTTACATCAGTACTTACGATTGCACCAGTTGCTCCTGAAGTCGTGTATACAGGTTCAGAGTAAGTTACCGTCAACTGGTTGTCACCAGCAGTTCCCACGGCACTCACAACTACTGGTTTCGCGCGGTCAGCTTCCGCTACAGTCGCGGTATCGATGTCTGCCAAGGTCTTGCCACTCACTGCGGTAATTCCACCACCACTGCTGGTAGTTAAGTCAGGCTTTTCAGCGGTGTTCACACCAATTTCACTGAAGTTGATGTAAAGTGTGTTGTCGTTGGAAGTATCACCAGGGTAGTCCGTTTTTCTAGAAATACTGGCATGGCTCGCAACAGCCCACTTCGCTACATTGGCGTCAAACGAACTATCGGTCACAGCTTCGGTAAAAACGATCTCGTAACCATCCACCTGGCCATCGTTGTCGTAGTCCATTGTGTTGGCAGCAGAGATACCCATCTCGTTGTCTTCGATGGTAATGGTTTGCGTGGCAACTGTTGTGCTACCATCTTTGACAGTTACAATAATGGTCTCGCTAGATTCTAGAACTGCATCGTCCACAATCGCTACATCAAAAGTGCCAGAAGTTGCACCAGCGTTGATAGTTACGCTTGTAGTACCGGTGTAGTCTGTGCCACTTCCAGTCGCTGTTCCTGTATACTCTACAGTGTAGGTTTTATTCGCAGGTAGTGTAGTTGAACCGCTGCTAAGGGTCATCGTGTAAGTTCCTGAACCTTCCGCTTTAGTTACCGCACTGCCACCATCCAGTGAAAAGCTAGGTGCACTGGTTGCATCGGTTATGGTTACAGTGGAAGTGGTTTGTCCACTCACACCGCTTCCAGATAGAGTTAAGGTATATGTTTCAGAACTTTCACCATAGACAGAGTCAGTAGATGCATTCACAGTAATTGTGTCGCTTACTACAGCTGAGCCGTCGCCACCACTGATGGTTTGACCAGTTAGGCTAATAGCTGTGTAGTCACTTCCTGCAGCTGCAGTTCCATCAGAACTCGCCACAGCATAGGTGAAAGACTTGGTTGTTTTTCCACTTAGGACAATACCCACTGTAGACGTTGCACCTTCTGTTACACTTCCAGAACCAGAGCTAAACGCAAGGGTTACATCGGTGTTGGTATCGTTGATAGTTGCGGTATGGCTTGCAGTGCCAATGCTCGATTCCGACGGATTGCTCAAGGTCACAATCACTGTTTCATTGCTCTCATCGATGTCATCGGTTACAGGGTCGATGGTAAAATCTACGCTGCTTTGTCCAGCAGGGATGGTTATTTTACCTGAGCTAATGCCAGAAGTTGTGTAGTCCGCAGAACCAGCTGTTCCAGTTAATCCTACATCGACTGTGATCGCATTCGGTGAAGTCGTAGCACCAGCTATAGTCGCACGGTAAGTTATCGCACCGCCAGTCTCATCGGTTGCGTCGGCAGTCAAACCACTGACAACACTCAAAGAAATCGTTCCCAGAGAATCTTGGTCGACAATACTAACAGTAGAAGAAGTCGTTCCTGCAACATCACCGGTTAGGCTGACGGTGTAGTTTTCCGCAGTTCCACCAGAACCACCTTCGTAGGCGCTGTCATCGGTTGCGTTGATAGCAAGAGTTGTGGTTTGCCCAGCAGCTCCCGTTCCAACCAAGGTTGCATCCGTTACACTAATCGCTGTGTAGTCAGACCCAGCAGTTGCTGTTCCATTAGAACTCGAAGCGGAGTAAGTGTAGGTTTTTTCCGATTTGCCACTTAGAGCAAGAGTAAGGTTTCCAGAGGCTCCCTCATTGATACTACCGGTGGAGCTGGAAAAGCCAAGAGTCACATCGGTTGTAGTATCAGTAATGGTTCCAGTAGAAGAACCAGTGCCCAAGGAATACCCTGATGGTGCACTTAGAGTTGCAGTAATCGTTTCATCGGGTTCGTCGATGTCATCGGTTGCTACATCTACAGTAAAGGTTACCGAGTTTTGCCCAGCGGGGATAGTTACATTTCCACCAGTTACGCCATTCAAAGTGTAATCAGATGCTTTGAAAGTAGAAGAACCTGTAATCGCTACCGGAACCGCTACCGCAGAACCATTGGTCACACCTGATGGATAAGACACTGTATAGGTAATGGTGCCACCCTCGTTGATGCTTCCACTGCTACCACTACTCAGGCCGCTAGCTACAATGCTAATCGCTGGAGCTGTATCGGTATCGGTGATGCTAACAGTTTGTGAACCTGCACCGCTTGGAGCATTGGTCGCGTTAGACATATTGCCGACGGTAATGGTAAACTGCTCAGCAGTGCCACCGCTGCCACCTTCGTAGACACTATCGTCTGTTGCTGCAACTGTAAAAGAAGTTGTGCCACCGCTTGGAGTGGTAGAACCAGCAGGAATTGTGATGGTAGTGTTGGATGTGCTTACGCCAGAGTAATCGCTGGAACCAGCTGTTCCAGTTGCGCTGGATACGGTAAAGGTGGTATCGCTGGAAGAAACACCACTCAAACTAAAACTAAGAGTTTTCGAACTACCCTCAGCTATGGTGCCTAAAGAAGTTACGTTGAGAGAAGGAGTTGCGTTTTGGTCGTTGATGGTAAAATCGCTGATAGTAGTACCTAGAGTCAATCCAGAGGATAGACTACCTGCACTAAAGGTTACCTTTTCATCTTTCTCATCGATACTATCGCTTGCTAAAGTTACTACGATATCCTGGGTTGCACCATTGTTCGTTCCCGCAGGAAAGCTAATTGCAGTAGAAGCGAAAGAATAGTCGCTGGCACTAGCTGCGTCGGAAGAACCACCGGTTCCGGTTAGGGTTCCCGAATAGGCAATTGTTGAAGTTCCCGTTAGGTTGGTAAGAGTCGCACGTAAGGTAACAGTAGAACCTTCATTGCCACTAGTCGCTCCACCAACAACACTTAGGTTTAGTACTGGTGCGTTGGTATCAATGATGATGCCTGTTTTGATCTGCTGGCTGTTTAGGCCATCGGTAGCGGTATTGCCCGCAGTATCGGTTACTCTTCCATTTAATGTGACTGCGGTTACGCTTAACGAACCACCACTGGTAGAGTCACCTGTTCCGACTGTGTATGTGCAAAGCAAAGTTTTATTTGTTGTATCAGCAGGATCAAGAGCACAATTGACAGTATCACCTGTGTTTAGAGTAATCGTTGGTGTCTGGCCACCTACTATAGAGATTGCCTCATCAAAAGTGAGACGAATCGGAATACTGGCACCAAGTCCGTAAGTAGCTGCACTTGTAGTTGTTGTGATGGAAGTAAGGCTTGGAGAAGTAGTATCCACTACAATCTGGTTGCCTCCTGCCAAAGAAGAGCCGGAACTTGGGTCTGGTAGAGTGTTTACTGCATCCACTCCACTGGAACCTTTGATAGTGGCACCGTTTAGTACAAGAGAAGAAGCGTTTACATAATCTAAGTCAGAGGTATTGTCACCGGCTTGCACGGTGTAGGTACAAACCAAAGTATTGCCACCAGTCACTGTAGAGCAAGTTGCTGTTGGATTTCCTGGGAGATTTAGGGTTAGGGTCGGTGTTCCACCTGCTGTGTCCAAAGTAATGTTTTGGTCGTAGGTAATTTCAATACTGATGGTATCCCCTGCGTTGAATGGGCCATTTCCAGTACTGGATGCTACGGAGGATACTGCTGGAGCAATTTGGATTGCACTGTTTGTCGCGAGAGAAGAACCTGTAGTTGGGTCTGGTAGCGTGCGAATAGCGTCGTTATCCGAAGCGTCTTTGATTGTCCCACCATTTAACACCAAAGAAGAGGTATCCACATAATTGAGATCGCTGGTATTGGCTCCAGCTGGGATAGTATACTGAAAGATTAGAGTATCTGAACCAGAACCACTGATATAGCTAGCAGAGCCACCAGTTGCCATGTTTAGGAGTGGTGTTCCAGTTGTATTGACAAGTTCTGACATTTTTACAGAAATGAGGATTGTATCCCCTACTTTGTAAGTCCCATCACTGGTCAAAGCCTGCACACTGCTGACAGTTGGAGCACCTGTATCGACTTGGATACTCGCTGTGCTAATAGTTGTCGTGTTACTTCCTGGGTCTGGCAGAGTCGTATCTGCAGCGGTTGTAGTTCCACTTACCACAACAGTTCCATTTGTGCCGTCATTGCTGTTTAGTGAATCTGTAGCAGCGTAGTTGAGAGAACTTACATCATCTCCTGCCTGGATGGTATAGGTAAAGGTAAGAGTTGTCCCACCTGAACCAGAAGCGTACGTCGCTGTTGCACCGTTATTCAGTGTTAGAGTTGGTGTACCGGTTACATCTACAGATTCTTTGAAAGTAACGACAAGAGTTACAGTGTCACCCACGTTATAGGTTCCACTCGATGAATCTGAGCTTACGTCAGTTACAGAAGTTGCGGTACTGTTACTGGTGCCGACAGAAGCCGAAGAAGTAGAGCTTGTAACCTCTCCCCCGAAAGCATCAAAAAGAGGGATCGGGTATTTCTTCGTCTTTGTACAGCCTACAGATACGAGCACTGCCAATATTGCTATAGCTATCCTTTTCATTCTTTATTCTCCCAAAAATGTATATTTGTCCATTATTAGAAGACGCTTAATACAATAAAATTCCTGCAATATTTATTATTTTTTTGGTGTTATATGTACGAAAATATCATGACAGAAACTTAAATACGCACACTAAGAACTTTTTCTCTAGTAGAATTTTTTTTTGACATATAATAGGCTAGTTCACTGCAATGCAGCAACAAGATATCGATAGCAAGTAGATGGTTCATCCCCACGCATGTGAGAATAGTAAATACTTATATAGTTCTTTTTGGTATTTTGTCAATGGTTTTCCCAAAACACCACCTTTTTCCGAATTGACAGCTTGCTGAGATAGGCAAAAGCTATAACAAACACGCATGAAAAAGCTACCCATCGGCATACAGACCTTTTCCAAGATCATTGCAGGAAACTATTATTATGTGGATAAAACGGAACTCATTGCACAACTTACGGAACAAGGAGGAGGTTATTATTTCCTCTCCAGACCGCGAAGGTTTGGCAAGAGTCTATTCTTGGATACCCTCAAAGAAGCCTATTCTGGCAACAGGGAGCTATTCCAGGGGCTGTATCTGGAAAATAATTGGGATTGGAGCAAAAAGCATCCAGTGGTTAAAATCAGCTTTGGTAGCGGTGTATTAAAAACTCCTGAAATCTTACAGCAAAGAATTCATGAAATCTTATACAAGCAGCTGCAAGAAAATTCATTAACAGATTCACACAATAAAACCATTGCTGGTAAGTTCTCTACCCTATTGGAAAACCTACATAAGAAATATTCGCAAAAAGCTGTAGTTCTCATCGACGAATACGACAAACCAATCCTTGACAATATCACAGATACAGCAATAGCCACGCAGATGCGAGACGAATTGAAAAACCTATATTCTGTCCTCAAAGATGCAGATGCACACATCCAATTTGTCTTTATCACCGGTGTTTCCAAGTTTTCCAAAGTCAACCTCTTTAGTGGACTCAACAATTTAGAAGATATTTCACTCAATGAAAATTTCGCAACCATCTGCGGCTACACACAAGAACAACTTAATACCGTTTTCCAAGATAAATTAGGTGATGTAGATATGGTAAGCCTACAACAATGGTACAATGGCTACAATTTTCTTGGTGATAGCGTATACAATCCCTATGACGTTTTACTCTACCTCAAAAATAAGAAATTCAAAAACTATTGGTTTGAAACTGGTAGTCCTTCGTTTTTACTCAAGTTGGTACAGGAAAGGCAATATACCATACCTCTAATGGAAAGTATTAAGCTATCAGAATCAGCTCTAGATAGGTTCGATGTGAACTCTATTGAGTTAGAAACTCTACTCTTGCAAACTGGTTATTTGACTATCAAACAAGTGCAGCAAAGAGGAATCCTCCGTTACTACCACCTCACCTTTCCCAACTTAGAGGTAAAACACAGCCTCAACGACTCCATTTTACACTTCCTCATTCACGCAGGCCAACAACAGGAAAGGAATAAGGACAATCTGTATACACTTTTGGAACATTCTAATGTAGAGGGCTTTGAGCAGATCTTCCATGCATTTTTCGCTTCCATCCCTCACGATTGGTACCGCAAAAATACCTTGGCAAATTATGAAGGTTATTACGCGTCGATTTTCTATACCTACTTTACCGCAATCGGTGTAGATGTGAAACCAGAAGATGTGACCAACAACGGCCAGGTTGATATGACAGTTTTGTTTGAGGACAATGTGTATGTCTTTGAATTCAAGGTTATCGAGCTTACCAAAGCTGGTTCTGCTTTAGCTCAGATCAAAGAAAAGAAATACTATGAAAAATACCTAACAGGGAAAGAGAAGAACGTCTTTCTGATAGGTGTTGAATTTTCCAAAGACGAACGCAATATTACTAACTACGAGTGGGAGAAACTATAGCTATTGGTTCATCCCCACGCATGTGGGGAATAGAGGGCTTATGACTTTTACTGGCTTTCCTCTCTCGGTTCATCCCCACGCGTGTGGGGAAAAGTGCAAGCCTTTTTGATTCCTTTCTAATTTTCCGGTTCATCCCCACGCGTGTGGGGAAAAGGCTAAAGGTATATTTAGTAGTTTTCCATAAATTTGTCAATCAATTTCTAACCGTAATGGCCAAAAGCCCACCTACTGGCTATCGCAAATGAACCCGTCACTTTTTCTTCTTCAACGGTTTGCTCAAAAGCTGGATGCCGTCAAAATCTAGAATCTCTCTGTCGGGGTTGCCATGCGAACACAGCTTGTAGCCCTGTTCTGTATTGGTAGAATACAGCATAATCGCAGCCACATCCCACTTGTCTACAATCTTCAGCCAAATCTTTTCACGAATGCGAGCGTTGGCATTGCTGACAAACACACCTGATTTCACCTCAATGGCTAACCGCGACATCTCGCCCCTCTGTGCTGGGGTCGATCTCTCCAGTATAATCACGACCATATAGTATATCCTTTAGATCCGCAACAATGCGTTTCATCAATCGAAATTCTTTAAATTTATCGCGACAGGCATAACGCACACGCCGTTCGATCTCCAAGGGACTCTCCTTCACCATCTCGAAGGCAACAGGTATGGTAACCTCTGTTTTGTACAAATCCGCCATATCGTAGACAAATGACAATTGCTTGCCGGTATGCACAAAACCAATCGCTGGCGAAAAACCAAATGCCAGGATCGCCGCGTGGCAAACTCCATACAAACAAGCATTCGCCGCCGACAAGGCTCGGTTGCACGGGTCGCCCCAATTCCAATTATCTTGGTTGTAGTTGCGGCCTGTCCAAGTGACTCCGTAGAGTTCGGAAAGCTCGGCATAGGTGTTACGCACCCTAGCTCCTTCCTTACCACGTATTTGTTCTATAGTTGTTCCAGGTTCAATCGGGTCGGTAAATCGCCGCTGGTACATATCAACTACTACATCCATACGCGATTCCTCGTTCGCAAACAACTCGATCTGCTTGAGCAAATTCCGCGAAGAATAGGTGCCGGTATAACCACTCGAATAAAAACGCACACCCGAATCCCCCGTCCAAGCGATGAGACAACGGCTATCAGAAATCCGCTTGATCGCCTCATGGGTAATGGTTGTCCCTGGGCCTAGCATCAAAAGCGATAGGGTTTCAATCGGAATCGGGATCACCTTATCCAAATAATGAAAGCCAATCGACTTTTGGTGCTGATCGATCTGCCCTTTCTCAAAATACAGGTACGACCAGGTGTTCTGGAACTTTGGCAATTCTTGCAAATCACGGTTTGACATTGCTACACCCTCTTCAGCAGCAGCATCCCACAGCCAAAGGCTTTGCCAGAACCAATGCCGTTGGTATAGGCTGTTTTGAATTTTTCTGGGTCTGTGATGCGTAAAACGCCGGTGAAGTTGACTTTTAAAACTTGCACGTTATGTGCAATTGTTTCTTCGCGGTTCTTCTTATCCAATGTCTCGAAATGATTTTCCAAGCTATACACATTACTAACAGACTGCCCTTCTCCCATATCAACTTCTTGTAGGGCAAAGCCAGAATTTTGTCCTTTGCTGACTAACCATTCGACTTGCTCAGACTCTTTGTACAAACCGACTTTCTTACTCGGCAATTGGCGGATTTGCTCCTTGCTTACGCTTTGTTTCAATTCTTCGAGCTTTTGCTTGCCTTCTTGGTATTTCTTGTCATTCTGCCGTGTCCACTTCTGTGGGTAACCCTTTAACTCTTTGGCAAATAAGCGGCGGTAGTCTTTGACTTTCTTTGTCGGATTGGCTACTAGAGAAAAACGCAGCATACGCCCTTCCTGCATAAAACCTTGGGTATGCACTTGCTTCATATCCTGTCCGTCTTCCGGCAGGTGCAACACTCCCTGCAAACTAGATATAGCTTCCTGCCAATCCGGTCTATCTTGTGAAAGCACAAGAAGTCTTGCGGAAAGATTGCGAACAATGGTTTCTAAACGATAGAGAAAGGGAGCCGTTGTTCCTTCCTGACGCCCAGGAAAAGCCAACCAGAGTTTTTTGTGGATGTCATAAGGGTTGTATAGCCACTTCGCAGCTTTTGTGGTTTCAAGCTCCAATTTACTTAAATACATCTGCGACCTCCTGCGTTTCTGATCGGTAAAACTCTTTTCTCTCGGAAAACTGCCAACGGCTTCTACTCAATACACCATCGCGTCTGCTTAGAATTTTTTGACTCTGTTTTTCGGATTCTCCCTCCCAAAAGTATTCCACAAATTTACCTTGTAATTTTTGTGTTTGGTAGAAATAGGTAACCCCTTTCTCTGCAAATCTAGTTTGTTGCTTACTTTCATATTTTTCGAAAGCCAAAAATAGAGTCTCCGCTGCAATCGATTCGGGGAATAACGGAGCCGCGAGTACGCAAGATTTTCGTCCCAGGTAGAGAGGAAATTTTGGTTGCTGCAAGCTCGTTGCGATTTCCTCTAAAGACACTGTGTCGCTTAGGTTTGTCAAACAAACGTCATACAAAGCGTCTTGGTAGTAATCGCGGGAAGATAGGATGGTTTTTAAATCCAGCTTGGTTCGCAGTTGCTCCTTGCGGGTAGCAAAGGGCTGTTTCCCCTGCGGTGGTACCTGTACGGTGTGGTAGTCACGCAATAGAACCCCACGGTTCCAAACTTTTACAGCAAACTGGAAAGACTTGGCTAATTCTAGGTGCTTCTCTTCCTCGTCTCTGCGGTATCCCATAGCAGCGGCAACAAGTCCTAAAATCGCTGACTTGGAAGGATGAGAAAAGCTCGGTCGCACTTCTCCCACGGCTACACTGCCCCAAGAGGCCAAAGGGCCATACATGCGAAAGACTAAATAGTTTTTCATATCAATCTTCCTGGATAAATGTTATAAGTTCTTGCAAACTTCCTTCTTTTTTACTGACATCAAAAGACTTATGACCCTCAGAAGAATCACCGTAAATACTATCAAAACTACTTTTCATTGTTTCTAATTCTTCGATGGACTTTTGCAATACATTTCTCGTTTCGATGGACTTTAGAAATGCAGTGTGTAAGGAACGTGGTTGTTGGTTGCCCTTTTCGGCCATACAATATAAAGCTCGTGCCCGTGAAGCAAAGCTGTTCTGCTTGCCAGTGGGGGCGATGGTAGTTGCAGATTGTAAAAGTGCTGCAAGGGTTTTCTCACTGAGTTCTTTCTTTTCATTTAAATTACTTAGCAAAAGATTTCGATCAATGCAGATGTAAAGGTAAAACAGCCCAGCTCCAAATTCGGTATCTCCAAGGTGGCCAGCTCCAGCGTCGTCTTCGTAATTGTTGAGGTCGTCGACTGCGGTGAAAAAATCATCCTCTACCGCGACTTTATGGACAGTTATCGCATGCGCGACTTGCACTGCCGCTTCGATATTGTATTTGGGAGCACTCGCCAGCATACGGCCAAACATGGCGATGTCGGCGGCGGTATTGCTTTGTTTGAGAAGATCTAATTCTTCTTTTTTCGGTTTTCTTTTTTCAGAAATCAATGTATCGGTTAATGCAGCAATGGCACTTTCTTCTTCCGGACTAAAATGTGCGAGTTGTTCAATTTTTAAATCTTTCGGCTTTTTGTCTGTATCTTCTTTTTTATCATCCTTATTTTCTTTCTTTTTTTCTTCTTTCTGAAGTTTGCCAAAAACACCAGCGATGTCTTTTGCCCATTCTTTCGCATCTTTTTCTTTGACACCATTACCTATGAGCTTATCATACACTTGCACACCCTTTTCTTTGGTGCGGGTTCCCAAATTATCTGCCAGAGTTTCTTTGAAAACATCGGAAGTCCGCCAAGCTCTTTTCAAACTCTGCGAGGATACTCGCAAGCGGTTGGCACCTCCCAAAATAGCTGTTTTTGGTCTGCCTAAATCATCTCTGTTTAGGTTGGATGGTGGATAAGATGTCAATAAGTGGATTTGTATGAAACGGTTCATGCTGTTTCTCCTTGTGTTTCTGTTTCGGTAATTTCTTTTTTAGGGGCACCGTAATAGTCGTACGCCCAATTCTTTTTTACCGAGTCGCCCCAATAGTACAAAGAATATGCTATATCTCTAATATTTACTTTCTTGTCCAAATGATGGATCACTCGGATCATCTTTTGGTAAAATAGTTCTTCGTTAGTAATACTTTTATACTGTAAGATTCTGCGAAAACGAAGTTCTGAGAATAAAGGTTGTTCACTCCCCGGCTTTGCTTGTGCCATCTTCCGAACTAATAGGGTAGAAGCATCTTCTCTGACGTGAGACAGAAGGCCTGCAATCGCACAAATCTTTTCCTGGGAAACGTTCTCATGTTCTTTGCTTAAAGCCCAGAAAAGCGTATGGCTTGCTCGTATATAAGCTGTTTCCGTAGCATTCACACAACGGCGTAGGTTTGCCCTATCTCCTGTGTTTTTCTCTAGAGCATTCCACCATTTAGCTAAAGCAGTAGTGCTATCAGAAGAATCAATTCCAAAAAGCCTATTCTCTTTCATTTCTTCCCTCCTGTTTCTGTCTTATCTTCTATAATTTGCATGTCCTTTTTCATTTTTTTGCCTAAGTTCCACATATGTAATTCTTTTCTCGCCTGAGTAATTCTCTTAATATTCTCAAACTCTAAAGCACCAGACTCTACATAAGTATCGAATAACTTGTGAGCTTCTCTATTCAGATAGTATAACCAATCTAACTTGCCCTGGTTGTCCAACGGCTCTTCTTCCTGTTTTAACTTATCTTGTATACCACTCACAATTTCAAAAAAATGCGTCTCTGTAGCTTGGAAAAAACTTAGCTTGATGTATTCCATATCGCCACTGGCCTTACTCCCTGGGTTCAACCACGCATCTTTGACTTTCTTCTGTAAGTTACTCGCAACTTGGCTCGCCGCCGTTAAGAGTTTGGTAAGTATATCTTCAAAAACAACGGTTTGCTCTGGTGGTATTTTGTATATTGGCATCCGGCTCTCATACCAGCATCGGGCTTTCATATTGTCCATATCATAGCCAAATGCCCAAACAACTGTCTGTTTTTTGGGTTTTCCTCGTACTCGTAGAAAATGGCTCAATACTTTGGCATTTTTATCTTGTTGTGTTTTTCCATAGATGAACGCTTGCCAATGGTTGTATAAAATTCCTCCCGATTGTGGGTGGTAGGGAAACCAAGTATCTCCTAAATCTTTGTCTTTTTTAAAATAATACGGACTGAGCGGGTGTATCCAACCACCACCGCCATAATCCAATCCATAGGTTTTGGTCAAATAAGTCTTACAAAACACCTCCGCTTTGGCACTGCATATATCGCAGGTACCTTCTTCTTCCACCGTTTGTAAGAGTATCCTACGTGGGAATGACCAGTATACTGCATTTGCGTGCAAATCTTCTGTAGTTGCTTTGCTTCCCCCACTGTTCTGTTTGAAAAATCTGTCGGTCAACCAGGGAAATACTGTTTCATCTTTTGTATTACTAGTATCTTCCTCTGCAAGAAGAATATTGTACCAAATTGTATTCCATAGCGAAGGTATAGAATCATCTGGTATGATAAGAGTAGTCAAAGGGCCTCCACCCCGAATAGAGGTTAGGTGTCCCTGTCCACCAGAGGGAGAATTTATTTGCAAAGTCAGGAGTGCCTGAGCTGTACATTCCAAGCAGACCTTCTCAACCGCCCCGCGTTTTACAAAATGATCCTTATTCTCTTTGATCGTATTCGTCCCTGGAGAATCAATCAATAGAGAAGATATGGCTTCCTCTTTGTTTTCTGAGTTCAAACCCATGTCTTGCATAAATCGTTGCTTATCACCCAGCAATTCAAAGGCATAAGCGATTTTAGAAAATCGTTGTTTCAATTCAACAACAGAGGGCGGTTGTCGCTGTATTTCTTTCCATGCATCTTCGTCCTCTGGAGAATAGATGGGCTGCAATACACCGATCAGAAATTGGTAGATACTGCCCTTAAAATCTGCTCTCGGTGTGATTATTTCAACAATAGGGTTCGGTTTCTTTTTTTCTAGACCATCGGTAATTTCATACGGAGCAACCTTCTCTTCTTTGCCATCTTTTCTTTGTACCGTAAGCCATTTATCTAATAATAGGTTCATTTATTTTTTCCTGTTTCTAATCTGCGAAAGCCAATTTTTGGATTGTATGTGTAAACAATTTCATTCTTATCTTTATCTAAAGCTGTACCAGTCCACTCTCCCCCTTCTGCCTTGGTAATCGGCAAGAGTAAGGAATACTTACCCTTCTTGGGTAAAAACTCCCTTACACGTGCAATTTCTTCTCTCAGAGGTGATTTTTTTACTTCCCTTTCTTCTGCGATCAAATAGGACATCGCCTTTACTTGGCTATTTGCCCAGGAATGTTTGCCTTTGTTATAACTCGGATACAGTCTTCCCTTATCGTATTTCGCCAGTACTACCTGGACGGTTTCTTCTCCCAACCTAGTGGGGGCATTGGTATCATTCCAGAGTATATCGTCTAAGGTGGAATAACCTTCTTTAATTTTAATGTGATTGTTCTTTGCCACGGCTCTGGTCTGTTTGAATTTTTCTTTATTTTTCTGGCTAATAGCTTGCAAGGCTGAGGGAATCGGCTCACCACTGCCATAGACAAATTCAATCAGCTCTCTCGCATCTTCAGGCATTTTGATGCAGCCCTTTTGCATAAGTACCTTTGCTGTTTGGTAGAGTTTCCCATGATCTGGATACACAATACTACCACCACGAAATAGGGAGCTATACCAAGTTTTAGTTGGCTCTGCACCCATTGCAGGAGAGATGATGTGTAAAATAGGCTTCTGGCGTTGATCTGTAGTTCCAATTTTATTTCCTTTTGTATCTCTGGTGTGCCTATGCAACCTGCCTGCACGCTGGATAATGAGGTCAATCGGAGCAAGGTCTGTGATCATATAGTCAAAGTCTAAGTCCAATGATTGTTCTACAACTTGTGTTGCGATAAGTATCTTTCCAGCTCGTGTTGTTTCATTGCTGTCTTTGCCAAACTCCTTTAAAACGTTTTCTTCTATTGCCAGACGGTCTCCCATTGCAAAGCGAGCGTGGAATAGTATCACATTTTCTTCCCCATAGATGCTTTGCAATTTTTCATATGTTTCGATTGCGTCACTCACTGTGTTACGAATCCAACAAACACATTGTTTCTCCTTCTTGGCCTTTGCGAGAATTTTTTCAGCATCTGCAATCGTATGTAAAAATTGCACAGCAACTTCTCGTTTGACCTCTTCGCGGGTATCGACATGAATCTCTTGTATTTCTGTATTGCAAACTGTAATTAAAGGAAACTGTTGCGATTGCAAAGGTTTTGCTTGTTGCTCTCTGCCCTTTTGGAAAGCTGCAACGAATTGGCTTTTTAACTTATTTGGTATAGTGGCTGAGAGTAATATGATAGATGCACCAATCCTCGCCTGGCACTCTATCAAGGTTTCGATGAGTACATTCATATATTCGTCATAGGCGTGGATCTCATCCAGGATAATTACCTTTTGCATCAGGCCATACATGCGTAAGGATTGGAACTTGGATAATAAGATTGCGAGTAGAGACTGATCTATGGTTCCCACAGCTATATCAGCGAGCATACTCTTTTTGCTAGTATCTGTTAGCCATTGCAGGCAATTGGCAGTTGCCGAATCTTCTTCTCCCTTATCATAGGAGATTTCCTCTTGCATTTTCTCAGGTGTTTCGATGATTGTTTGTTGGAATGCATCTGACAGATCTTTTGCTCCGTGTGCCAAAACCAGAGAAGGTGTTTGTCCTTCTGCGTAGAGTTTTTGGTAGAACGAAGCCACTCTTGTATACATACCATTGGCGGTTGCCATTGTTGGTAAGCCAAAAAATAGTCCATCGTAGCCATTCACCTGCATCAATCGTTTTGCCAGTAGCAAAGAGGCTTCCGTCTTACCAGCTCCAGTGACATCTTCCAATATGATGAGGCTTGGTTCTTGCTTTAGAGGTAATTCTATACTTTCTTGTTGCAGTGGTGTTGGTTTTTTCAGGTAACTAAAGAGGTCTGTTGCTTTTGAAGCTTGCGATAGTGTGGAGGGTAACACTCCTGCTTGTTGTATCGCTTGCATCGCCAATGGCTTTGCACATTCTTGCCAGTATTTTGCCAGTGTCATAGGCTGAGCTTCGTAGGTAAATACTATGTTATTCGAGCCTATCCAGTCACAGAGAACGGTGAATCCTGCTAGCCAATACGAGTGTCTCTTTATGTTTTTGGCTACTTGTTTGTAGTCTATACTCTGGTGAGAGCACAATACTTTATCAAGAGAAAATAGCGTATAACAGTCTTGCAAGAATGCAAAAGAGTCTTCTATATTTTCCTGGGAGAAATGTGCCTTGAGGTTTACTGTCTTATTTCTAAAAGGTGGTTTGCCGTGGTGACCGGTGGTAATCTCTATGAGTTTTTCTAATATTTTCTGTAATTTTCTGCCACTTTTACTCTCGGATAGAAAAAGTTTGTTGTCACTGATTTTTCCCTCTCCCTCTTCATCTAAAAAATAACGTTCCCATAGCATATAGCCAAGGCTGTCGTGGCGTATAGCATATTGTTTGGTGCGAGGTTTCTTGTTTAATTGGAGATACAATTCTTGCAAACCATCTTGTCCTTGGAAAGCCTCAGCAAACTTGCCTAAATCATGGATTGCGAGAAAGAAGACAAACAGAGGTTGGAAGAGTTCCGCTGGTATACCGATTGCCTGGGAAAATTTGTGCAACAACTTCGGATTTTCACTGAGCATAACATCCCCCACTGCTGCCACATCCAAGCTATGGTAGGGCAATAGATGGTAGTCCCCCGTTGTGTTGGCTCTGTTGGCCTTACCCCAGTATTTATGGTAGGGTTGTTTCACCTAACTCTCTCTTTAGCAATCACACTGCTTATCATAGCACACTCGTTCGAAACTATAGAGGACAGCAACTGTCGTTACTCCGTTTTTTTGTGCAAATCCAGGGCTTTTTGCAAGTATTGGACATATTTCTCTCGCCATTGTTTGGGTTCGAGGATTTCTACGTAGGGGAGAAAATTGCTGATGGTTTCAATGAGTTCGGTGTCTTTGTTAATGTTGAGAGTCATGGTGATTTGGCCGTCTGGCGATTCTTCGATCTTTTGGCTGTGGTGGAAGAATTCTTTTTGCACGCGGGTTTTGAAGTCTGTTTCAAAGCGTAGTCTGACTTCCTGTGTCTCTCCGCCAATATAACCGCCGAGGCTATCCCGATAAGCAGCATCTATTTCCGCTGTATCGATCTCTGGCAATTGGCTTTCGTATTCTACCTCTATCGCATCGATGCCAGTGAAGAAGAATTTTTTGATGGTTGCATCTTCGCGGATATGCACCGTGAGTTTTCTGCCAGCGTAGCGGATGGCGATGACCTGGCCGGTTTTGTGTTTTTTTTCGTTGGTTCCATATTTTATATAGATAAAGCGTATGGGGTGTCTGTGTTCGCGGGCGTATTGCAGGAGTGTTAGGTTGTAGAGCGAGCGTGCTTGCAGTTGGAAGGTCAGCGATTCAAAGATGTAGTTGAGGGCATCGGGCTCAGCTTCTGCCAGGTAGCGGGAAAACAATGGTAGCATCCAGTTTAGCTCAGTTTTGTATTTGCCTCGGATACGGTAGCCGCCGTTGGTGCCTTTGCGTTTTTCGATGAGGTCGGCTGGTAGATAATCGGGGAGCTTTTTGTCCAAATAGCGTTGGATGGTTTTTTCCGAGATAGGTTCTGGAGTATCTGGATGCAGTTGGCTGTAGAGTTCGCTGAGTTTGGCAGCAGATGTGTATGTGTCTTGCATTCCCAGTATGGCGTAGATCTCGATAGGATTGTGCTTGTGCTTACCTTTGGCTGACTGCATGGCTACCAGTTACTTCGAACGTAGCCTACTTGTTTTTCTCGGTGTGAGTCAATAAAAAAGAGTTTTTTTTTGATAAAAAGTATATTTTAGGGATAAAGCCTAAAAATAACAAACTATTTGTTATCTAATTAAGTAGAGACTGAGAACCCCACGGTTGTGGGGAATAGAGAAACAACAAATTAAATAATTCCAAAAGCGACGGTTCATCCCCACGCATGTGGGGAATAGCTTCGCTTCAGGGAACTCTCGTCCAGTTTTTACGGTTCATCCCCACGCATGTGGGGAATAGGTTAAGTTCTTTTTGCTGTTTAGCGGAAAATCCGGTTCATCCCCACGCATGTGGGGAATAGATTGGGATTAATCGTTTCTGGATGGTACCATTCGGTTCATCCCCACGCATGTGGGGAATAGGGTTTGTTGTTCTACAAGTTCATTTTTCTTGCTGTTCATCCCCACGCATGTGGGGAATAGAAACCCAGCCCAATGTTCACAAAAGCCGCATACGGTTCATCCCCACGCATGTGGGGAATAGTCATGATGCCCTTCAATCATTTTAGCATTCCCCGGTTCATCCCCACGCATGTGGGGAATAGGCTAAAGACTTATTTAGTAGTTTATCACTTTTTGTCAATAGTTTTCAGTAATTTTCTATAATATGTGGTTAGCGTTTGCGAATATAGCTTACAATACTCAGAATACCACCTGTTACACTCAAAACAACCATGATAGCATCGACATAAGCCCTTAGCTCTTTGGATGCCCACAAATAAGCGGCCAGTAGACCTATTACAAGCGATAGATATAGAATTACTATATCTACATCATTCATTCCTACTTATTCCTCTTATTGCGAAAACCAAGCTGGTAGTATCTCAACAAGAGTTTTAAAATTATAAACGATAAAACAGAAACAGTAAACCAAGTTCCGAAAAAGCGTGTTAGTTCATTTTCCATAAATTTCCTGTATGAGTTAGACTTTTTTTACCATACAATAGAGAAAAAACATAATATTATAATTCATCCCCACGCGTGTGGGGAAAAGATACATATTTAAATCATTTGAATAGGCTTGTACGGTTCATCCCCACGCGTGTGGGGAAAAGGGAATGCAAAGAAC
>JBCCIA010000034.1:0-23555 GCA_039028475.1 Spirochaetota bacterium
AAAACTTACGAATTCGTTGACAAAAATTTTACATAGAGTTCGAGGGGAACTATTACTTAAAGTTCTGCAACCAACGAAACTGTTGTTTGAATAAATTCAAATCGCTTTCGTACTTTGTGTACTCCTTTTTCTGTGTTCTATGTGGATTCTCTTTTTCATAGGAAAAGCGATTGTATTTTTTTTGTACTGAGTACTGGCTTACAATGTATGGTATTTCTTCTAAGGGATAAAATTCGTCCTCTTTCAACACGTAAAACGGCAAAGATTCCATAAAAACTTGTAGAGCTTCACTATAAGAAAATAGATAGGAACAAAAGTCTTTGACCCCACTTGCTAAATCTTTAAATAAATTTTCTTTGCTAAAATCCTTGATCCCCAGGATCTTAGGAAAAGTAGCAGTCTTTTCACGGATGGATTCCATTTTCTCAATGCATTGTTTGATTTCAATACCACTCTTATCCCAATCTAAGACGAGTAACTCTGGCGATTCATCTTCTAAAAAAGCCAAAGCATAGTCTGGATTAGAGGTATTGCTACAACTCAACGAAAACGCTTCTAGCAAACCGCGCATCTGTCGTACAAAGCTTTCTTCTTTTGTCCAGACAAATATACGAGGACTATGTGGTAATAGAAATTGTCGCAACAGAACTGGTGCCAATTCTACCAGACTGTCCTCTTCTAAATTCCAAAAACTAGTCAAACTTTCGCGGTACAGCTTCTCTACTTGGGTTTTGGTAAAACGGCCAATACAAGTGACGTTAAGACCCCAATCGCGCCATTCTTGTAATGTATGAAACGAGTCGGTAAAGAGGATTTGTCCTGAGGTAATGTTCCCAGGGGAAAGAGAGGTTTGCAAGGAAATAACGGTTCCACCAAGTAAGTCTACCAGCCCAGAAAGGAAGCGAAGTTCGGCCTGCTCCAAATTGCGATGGAATAAAACCATTGGTTGTTTGGCAAGACGATTGGCAAAATACTTCATTTGTATTCCAACATTGCTTTATAGTTTTTATGCAAAAATCTCTTCAGTCTTTTGAATGGCAGAGCCGCTTCTACACTCTGTAAAACGTGGATATCGTACAAATTGATCAGGTGCAACTTTCGTTTGTGTATATAAAAATCATGTTTTTTACCACTATGCTGGTATTCATCTTTGCTATGGATAATTTTCTGTCGTAAGAGACTAGCAATTGCTAAACGTCTGACAAAACGGTGGTACCTACTGTTTTTGCTAAATAAACTGGAAAAAGAAACAGATTTTCCGGTTTCTAAACTATAGTTTAAGCCTTTGTATTGGTAATTGGGATGGGGGGTATTTTTGATAAAGTCACTTCCAGAGTAGTAGACACTCACAAAAGTATCGTCTATATAAGTCACTTTAAAGCGGATTTCAATGGATAAGCCATTTTTCAGACCATCTTTTTTTACATATTCACACAATGATTTGTATGATTTTAGAGCACGAATGAGTGTTACCCTAAGCTGCTTATTCACTTTATAAATTGCGTAGCGTTTCCCCCTGGCAACTGTTTCTTTTTTACGAACCTTTAGATGCGGGTATTGGATAAAATAGCGGCAATAGGCGTTTTTTAGCTTTTTCGTTCTTACTTGGGTATAGATCTGTCTGTTATCTTGTGCCTTTATACTGCTCACATGAATGAGCGGAAGGCTTAGAAACAGGTACAATATACCTAGCCAAACCCTAAAATTATGATACATCCCTTGCATTTCGTGCCTCCTGGGGGAATCCTTTTTCCCTACGTAAATATACAAAAGCAATTGATTGCCAGTCAGTAGTTTTGTCCTCCGCTGTGTCCGCAAGTTTGGCAAATCGCTCTTCGTAATAGACTCCTTGCTGGTTCCATAAAGAAACTTTTGGTTGCCAAGTTAAAAAAATGGAAGACATTTGTGGGTAATTGGGAATCTGTGCAAACACTACCATCTCTTCCTCTTGCAATTCACGACAGAAAAAAATATCTCGTTCTTGCTTTTTAGTCGAAAACTGATGTGACCAAAAATTCAGTTCTTGCCAACCATTCGGAGTAGCCAGAAACACTCCGGGATGGGAAAAGGAGGTATACCATAGCTCACCAGTGGTTTGTGAGTAGTACAGTAGAGAAAAAAAAGAAGGCTGCAAACCCAGAGCAGAAAAAGATGCAACGATTGCTTGCAAGCTGGTAAAACCATGCGTCTTTGCTGCTGTCTGCTGCAACACGGTTAGCAAGCCCTGCAATTTATGCAGTATGGTGGATGTCATTGTCACAAAAGTGAAGGCAAGACCAAGTATACCGTCCTGGCTCTGTAGAAATAGGATTGCAGATTTTTCTTGCTCTTTCGTACCAAAAGTCTGTTTTGCGAAGCCCGGAATCTTTTCATGGGAAAACTGGTTCCAGGAGGTCACCTTCGCCATTTCCCCCAAGTTGGTATGTAAGGCGCGGATATAAGAATCTACGATTTGTTTTTCTTGTAAGATACTCTGCTTCGCTTCGTAAATAATTTTTCCTACAGGTGAATCCTCCGCATAGCTCTTGATCTCTTTTTGTGATATGGCATAGATAGAGTTTGTTGTTATATACCGTAGCAATCGTAGAGAATGCATATAAGAACTGGCGAAAGGATAAATAAGCAATGCAAGCAACGCTGCCAAACTACAGGCAATCAACAAGCGTCCGAGTTTGAGTATGGTATAATTACTCGTCTGCTGGGCAAAAACACTGTCTAGCCATAGCAAATCTTCCAACACTAAGAATAGCAAGGAAAATAGCAAGAGCAGCATAAAGGTAAGAACAGGTAGGTTTTTCATTTCCTTCTCTTTTCTGTGACTCGCATAATTAGAAGGGAAACAAAAAACAACAATTCCAAGGGTACAAACAAGAATACCAAAGATATGATATCAGGTGGAGAGAAAAAAGCCGATGCAATCGCCAATGTAATGGTCACTTCCCGCCATTTTGACCACAAGAACTGTGAACTTACCACTCCAAATCGACCGAGCAGTATAAGAACTACTGGCAATTGGAAGGTAAAACCAAATAGCATGTGCAGGTTGAAAAAAATGCTAAAGTATTCATCTATTGGCAACTTATCTTCCACATCAGGAGGTTTAAAATCGATCAAAAAGAATCGTAACATTTTTTCATAAACACCGTACCAACAAAGAACGACTCCTAACCAAAATAAAAGTGTTGATGCTAAAATGATATACTTCCCGTAACGAGCGGTGGGCTTGTCTAGGGCAGGGGCAATAAAACCCCATAAGAAAAAAAGCTGGAGCGGTAGTGTAAGCAACGCTGCTAGTATAAATGATGACTTGATATAAACCATAAAAGGAGCAAAAAGTCGAATCTGCGAAAAGGTAGCTTCAGGGCCTAAAACATTCTTATATGGTTTTGTGAGTATTTTGTTTACCTGTTCGCCAAAAAACAATGCAACAACCATAAAGATGCCAATGGCAAACAAGCCGCGTATAAAGACCTGGCGTAACTCTTCCAGATGCTCACCGAGGGTCATATACTTTTCCTCTTCGGAGTGCTGCTGTTCTATCTCGAAATCGTCAGGAACTGCAATGGGAACAACATCCTCTTCTATGGGTCGGTTGTCATTAGGTACAGGTGTTTCAGGAATTACCAACACTTCAGCTTTATGGGCTTTTTGCTTGCGTGTGCTACGTTTTTTCCGAATAGTCTTTTTGGCTGTAGATACCGCCTTTTTTGTACTGCTTACCGTCTTTTTCTTATTTGCGACTACTTTCTTTTTAGTGCTAGCTCGCTTTTTACTAGCCGACAGACTTTTTTTCTTAGTTGCTTTTTTCTTTTTTGCTGTGGGCATCTAGGCTTTTTTCTTGCTAGTTCTTCCTGCTTTACTATTTGCTTCTTGCTTATCCTGTATTGCTTCTTGGTTTGCCTCTTCTTCCGCAGAAAATAAGGATTTGCGAAATTCACGGATTCCAGAACCTAAATCCTTGGCCAAACCAGGCAATTTCTTGCCACCAAATAACAGCAAAGCAAAAAAGGTGATGAGTAAGATTTCTTGCCAGCCTAAATTCCCTAAAAATGCGAAAGGTATCATAGTAAAAACTCCTTGTATTAGTATTAGGTTTTCATTCCGATTAAAAATAGTCAATCTTTTCATGCAAGAGAAGCCAAAGATACTTGCTTTTCCTCTGAGAATTTTGCTAGAGATGAGGATTTTATAGACAAGGAGTCCCCCTATGCCTATGCCGAAGATGACACGTACAGATTTCTTAAAAATTACTGGCCTTACAACGGCTGGTCTTCTTGGGTTTTCAAACCGCTTACCGGCCAAGCGCTCTACTCGCAAAAAATCCATTTCCATTATCGGAGCGGGATTGAGTGGTGTTTATGCCGCCTACCTGCTTTCCCAAAAAGGCTTTCCTGTTACTTTGATCGAAGCGCAAAAAGAAGTGGGAGGGCGAATCAAAAGTATATCGAGTCCTGGTTTTCCAGGATTTAGTGAGTTAGGTGGGGAGTTTATCTATTCCTACCACACTACCTTATTGAGTCTGGTGGAGCAATTCAAACTTACCTTGGAACGGTTTGAACTGCAAGAGCAGCTCTACTTTCCTAAAAAAAGCCAAAAGCTAAGACTGAGTCCGCATAGCCGCGAGATTTTACAACGTTTACTCTTTTTGAAAGATAAAATGAGTCGCAAACAAAAATTAGGCTTGGATAAGCTCAATTTGTACAATTACCTAAAATACCAAGGGGTCAGCCAAGGGGATCTATTCTTACTGGATCTAAAATACTCGCAACGTTTCGGCGAGAGTATACGCAATGTTTCTGCAAATTACGGAATTGCAGTTTTTGACTTCGAGAGTATCGCTTCTCCCTTGTACCGTATCCAAGAGGGCAACCAAAGTCTGCTAGAAAAACTCCTTCAGGCGAGTCCCAAAGTAAAACGTATACTAGGAGATCCGGTTAAGACAATTCGCCAAGAATCTCGCAGAGTCGTCCTCGGCCTAGCGTCTGGTCGAAAAATCCAATCCTCCTATTGCATTTGTACAATCCCCACAACTGTTTTAGATAAAATCGATTGGCAACCTGGTCTACCCAAAGATAAAACTTTATCTGCATTGCAACTGAGGTATGGTCGTATTAGCAAATCTGCCATTTTTGCGAGTAATGTGCAAAAACGCTCTGTTTCCCCTTTATTTTTTTATACAGATGCTCCACAGGGGAGTTATTTTTTGCCCAAAACCTCTTCCCAAGAAAAAGCACTTCTCACAACAAGTTTCGCAGAGGGCAATTCACAACTCTTTTACCGCACAAATACGGCAAAACAACGAAAATTAATTGAAGTTGCAATAAAAACATTTGCTATTTTCAAAACTATAAAAATAGATAAAATAATAAGTCTTGCCTGGCAGTATGAGCCATATATACTGGGCGCCAGGTCGGTTTTATCTCCAGGAACTTTTGGAGTTTTGGATAGCTTTCGCTCTCCACACCGTCGGGTGTTTTTTGCTGGAGAACATTTAGGTGACGAAATGGGCACAATGAACTCTGCCCTAGTCTCCGCTCAAAAAGTAGTAGCCAAGATTTCCTAGCTATACTTGCATTTTTATAAATCTAGAAAGGTTGTGTTACGATAATTAAATTATGGTTAGTCTCAAAAATTTAAGTGTAAAAGCAAAAATAATCGTTTTTGTTAGCTTCTTCCAATTCCTTAGCTTTGTCATTGCCTTTTTAGGCACCTTTGGCTTAGCAAAGATGGAAAGAGAAATCTTGGTTATTTCTGATGTAATTGAAAATGTGGAAACGCGTATGAAGCGCATCCAATACAGTATCGCCTCCCACCGAGACCATGTATACGCGATGACCGCCACAACAATTGACAAAGAGGTCGATGAGGCATTTGCCAAAGCCCAAGAAATAGAAGCAGATATAAGTACTAACCTAAGCAAAACCAAAGAATTCATCAACTCCGACAATACTTTTTCTGAAGAAGGAACGCAAAAAGAACTACTAGAGATTTTGCAGAAAATCGAAGACCAAATGAAAGAACTGCAATCAGAAACTCTAGTCTACAAAAAATACCAAGTAGAATACAACGATGCCAGCTACTACCGTAGACAAGACATTCTCTCTGCAATGAAAAAGAATTACAGTGCAAACTCTAAAATAGACAACAATATCCATAAAGATGTCTACCAGTTCAGCATTCTAATCAATAAAACCTATGCTACATCCAAACAAACTATCTCTACGACTTCCAATACTGTAAAGATAATTCTCTGGGGTGGCTTTGCTGTTTGCTTAGTTGTTGCTATCATACTCGCCTATGTTATGCTCCGTAGAATTGCATTCCCTATAAAAGCTGCCGAAAGAGTCGCGAATAAATTTGCGGAAGGGGACCTTACACCCAACCCGCACAATGACGCACAAGATGAAATTGGCAGGTTGATGCGTGCGCAAAACAAAGCGGCAGAAAACCTAAGTACCTTGATCCGCAATATCGGTGAAACTGCCGATCACCTTGCATCTTCTGCAGAAGAACTGTCTGCTACCTCGCGCAACCTAGCCGATGGAGCTACAAACCAGGCTTCTTCTTTGGAACAAACAGCTTCCGCCATTACAGAAGTTTCTGAGTCTATCTCCTATGTATCGCGTAGTGCCAAAGACCAGGAAAAAGAAGTCATAAAAACCAACCAGTACATGAAAGAGCTTTCTCAATCTATCGAGGAAGTTACCCAAACAGTAAAAGTTCTCAATGAAGGCTCACAATCTGTAGTTGCCGAATCAAAAGATGGCCAGACAAAAGTCCATGAATCGGTAAAGCGTATGGGGGCTATTGAAGAAAGTTCAGAACAGATATCTGACATCATAGTAGTTATCAATGATATTTTCACCCAAACGAACCTACTTTCCTTGAATGCTGCTATTGAAGCCGCTAGAGCTGGTGAGTCTGGTAGAGGATTTGCAGTTGTTGCAGAGGAAATCTCCAAATTGGCAGCTCGTTCGCAAAAAGCTACCAACGAGATTGATGAACTCATCGCCGATAGTATTTCAAAAGTCAGCGATGGAAAATCAATTGTTGGGCAAATCGTGGAGTCACTAGAAAAAATCTTGGAAAAATCCAAAGAAGCAGCTCGCTTTGCAGACAACATTGCCAGCCAAACCAAAATTCAAAGTACTGGCAACGAAAACGTACAAAACTCGGTAAAAACTCTCTCTCAAATGGCAGAAGCAATTTCCCGTGCTACCAATGAAATGGATCTTTCCTCAAAAGAAATTGCCAATGCAATTGAACAAGTCAACACGGTTGCCCAAAATACCGCTTCTTCCTCAGAAGAAATGGCTGCCTCTACCTCTGAATTAGCGGCTCAATCTGAAAAACTTAGTGAATTAATAAATGCTTTTAAAATAAGTTAAGCTCGGTTCTCTGGTCTTGATGTTTGAAAACCTCAAGACCATTAAACGCTATGATCCTGCCGCAAAATCTTTTTTAGAGATTGTCCTCTGCTACCCAGGCTTGCATGCGATCTGGTTGCATCAGATAGCCCATTTCTTTTATAAGCTAGGTATACCACTACTGCCCCGCTTATTAAACACCCTATCGCGTTTTTTGACTGGACTTGATATCCACCCAGGAGCAAAACTCGCAGACGGTATCTTTATCGATCATGGTATGGGCGTAGTCATTGGAGAAACCGCAGAAATTTCCAAAGGTTGTTTGATCTACCAGGGTGTAACTTTGGGGGGAACGGGAAAGGAAGACGGCAAGCGCCATCCAACTCTAAAAGAAAATGTAGTTGTAGGATCCGGGGCAAAAGTATTAGGAAATATCGTTATTGGTAAGAATGTGCGTATTGGGGCTGGTTCCATTGTTCTCAAAGATGTTCCTGACAATTGCACCGTAGTAGGCCTTCCAGCATACATTGTAAAAAACCCAAGCAACCAAACCATAGATGAGAGCAATAAGTTGGACCACTCGGCACTTCCGAATCCCGTTGCAAAAGTCTTTGCTATTTTGAGCGAGAAAGTAGATGGATTGCAACAGGAGATCGTTGAACTTTCTAAAGAACTTGCAATCCAGCAAAACAAAGAGATTCCTCAACCAACGCAAGAAGAACTGCAAAACAATGAAATCATCCAAGATTTTATAAATGGAGGGGGCATTTAAGTGTTAAAATTGCTGGTTGTTGTTTTTCTCATCCTCTCTTGCACAAGCCAACAAGGTATTCCTCCCAAATTTTCTCTACACAATGCAGGCATATCCCTCCTAACCTCTTCCGCCCACCAGAAATATCTCATGGATGTCGACAAAGACTTCTACGATCATCAGGATTTACAGCAACTCTTCTCTAGTATTCGTTGGAAAGCCAATATTACTTGTAAAATGATCTGGAAACAAGAATCCTATGACAAGCAGATCATCCGGGAGTTAGTATCTCCTGCGAGCTTTGCCAAAGAACCATTTCTTAACTGGTGGCATCCAGTACCCAAGCTAATCACGGGTTGTTGGAATTTTTTCAAGATGAACGATATGAACCCACAACGGGACTTTCAAATTGTACAAAAAAACTATCCTAATACACCTAAAGAGTGTTATAGTGTCGGTTTTTTACAACCCTATCTAATGCATTACGTCCTTGGTTGCAAACGTATTACCATGATTGACGTAGATTGGCGTATTTTAGACGCCCATAGGCAAATGGTAGGACTTTACCAAAAAAATTCGCACAAACAACAGGCGACGATTTTAGATGACATTCGCAAATTAGAGATTGGTTGGATCGCCCGTTTTGATGGCAAACCGGTAGAAGCAAAAGCCAAAGTAGACTTAGACACAATCTGCTTCCAAAAAAATCATAAGATCTGCAAGGAATTCCTCTTAGGGTTTCACAAACGATTTGATGAAGTTGCTTCCATCCAATTGCAATTGTCCTACCTACATCTTGGTAAATTTTTTGCGAATAAAAAGGCTATGCTGGTCATCTATTTGAGCAATGCCATCGACGATGTATATACGACTCCCGAGCAATTTGCACAACTGCTCCATAGGGTAAAAAAGAATCTATACATAGGGCAAACCGCTGTTTTCATCTACCACTCTGCGGGCCGTTCTCGCTTTGGTGTTTATGAGCTGAAAAAACAAAAAAAAGAATCTTTCTCTCTCAAAACTATCTGTAAGGATATTTACCTTTCTACACCAGTTCTCAAGAAAACCTATACCTATCCCACCTATTTTGAACAGTATACCGATTCTCAGGGAGACATTCCAGGCTGTTCTTCGCAATTTGTCGCGCAAAAAAAGTAATTTTTTGAGAACCGCAGTAGATTAAATATTATGTCCCTTTACAAAAAAAGATATTTTCCTATAATTGCCATATATGGCAGTGAAAGCACTTCGTAAAAGCAATAGAAAACGACAGACACCAGCAGCAGCTAAAAGGAAAAAGCTCGTTTGCAAGAGTTTGCTTGTGATCAATGAAAAGCCAATCCGACAAAAAGCAACACAGAAAGCCAAAAGAGCTATTAAAGAATTAGAAAAATCTGATCAGTTACTTTCTGACTTCAACCAAAAAGATAGACCAGCCTTCCAAAAATGGTACAATTCACACTTTGGCAAAGAGCTTACTGCCTTACGGGAAATGGAAACTTCTTTAGCCAATCTCACTTCCCAACTTGAGGATATTGAATTCCTCTCTTATGCACGACAAATCACCTACTACGAAGCGACAATCCTCTGGCAAAAACATAAAAACGATACACAATTTATGGAACGGGAGAAGCAGTGTTATTACGATAAGGTCCACTCAGAAAATTCCTATTCAGAAGAAGACCTCGAAGATGAATTTTTTGACGACGAAGACCAAGATTTTGATGAAAGTGATAGTACTTCTTGGTCAGATGATTTTTCAAGAGAAAACTTCCAAGTTAAGTCTGACGAAGAACTAGAAGAAGATTTTAAAGAATTTTTAGAATTTGAAATGGGAATCAATTACATCAACAGCAAAAGTAAGAAGTACAAACAGGCCTTTACAGACTTTAAAGAAGAGTACTATGAGTTTCTCAAACAATTCGGTATCAAAACTCCTCAAAAGTCTGGTGAAACCCCAGAAGATGCGGGTTCTCTTGCCTCCCGTCTCAAAGAACGCTATCGCACTTTGGCAAGAATGCTGCACCCTGACCTTCGTCGTGGAGAAAAAGAAAATAGAAAAAAAGACAAACTATGGCATGATACGCAAGATGCCTACCAACGAGAAGATATGGAAGCCCTGGATATGATACTAGCGGTATGCTATATATATGAAAAAAAGAAATTCCAATTTAGTAGCTCCATTAGTGATATTCTCAAAATTGCTGAGAAATACAAAGCAGATACCAAAGTTTTAAAATCACAAATTCGCAAACTAAAAAAAGACATCGCTTGGAACTTCTCCTCCTTGAAAAATAGAAAACCGATAGAACAGCAAATCCGACATGAATTGAAAGATACAAAAGGGGAATTGGAAGGTGAAAAAAGGCACCTACAACGAATTCTAAAAAGATGGCAAACACCACCTAAGAACCAAAAAAAACCCAAGGAAAAAAAACAAAAGGCCAAGAAGGAGAAGTTTTACCAACAAGAAACACTTTTCCAGTTTATCTAATAGAAAAGCGATGGAAAATCTAAAGAGTGAGATCAGCGCAAATATCACCAAAGTTCTGCCTCGCCTCTCTTTTTGCTATGTTTTTCTGATCTGTTATTATTCTCCCAATCCTTGGTTGAGCTTTGCCCTAGGCATTTCTATTCCTTTAGTGAACGTACCAATCGTATGGTATTCCCAAAAAACCAGCCTTCCCCTAACCGACTATGCCATCATTCTCAATGCACTCCTCCTATTTGCCCTAAGTTATTTTTCGGGGGAAAGCTCACCAGTATGGCTATTTGGCATCAATATAATCTTTGCCTCCCACTTCAATGTAAGTTCTAAGTGGAAAAATGTCTCTATCCTTTCTGTTACGACGGCTATTCTAATAGGTATGTACCTAGCTGGAAAAGCGATTCCTGAGCTAATTGGTATTGCTTTTGCGATTGTTGCTGTATCTTTGTATTCCAGCCGTATCTTTCGTTTGCTCATCAAAAAAAATGCGGCTTTACAAGAGGAACGTAGACATTCGGAAAGGCTATTAGAAAATATTCTTCCCCTTTCTATCATCGATGAGTTGCAAAAGGATGGGAGTGTAAGTCCTAAAAAACACCCGCAAGTCACAGTACTGTTCACCGATTTCGTCGGTTTTACCCAAGCAGCAGCCCAAATGAGTCCCGAAAGTTTGGTTAGTACATTAGATGCACAGTTTAAGAAATTTGATGAGATTATTTCCATGTACCAGTTAGAAAAAATCAAAACTATAGGTGACGCCTACATGTGTGCTGGTGGCATTTTTTCTAACCCTATTGTTGCTGCAAAAAATGTAGCAAGAGCAGCTCTAGCGATTCGAGATTTTATGGCAACAAACCATTCCGCATGGCAAGTTCGTTTAGGAATGCATACCGGTGAAGTTGTCGCTGGCGTGGTTGGCTCTAAAAAATTCGCCTACGATATTTGGGGAGACACTGTCAATACAGCTAGTCGCTTAGAATCCTCCTCGGAACCTGGAGGCATCAACATTTCCCAAGCGAGCTACAAACTCATCCAAGAGAACTTCCACTGCCAAGCGCGTGGCAAATTAACCGTAAAGAGCAAAGGAGAATTAGAGATGTATTTTATTGTATCAGAAAAAGAAAAAACTAGATAGTATATATAATACTAACTTTACTTCTTAACCGTCACATCATCATAATCAGGCATTTGCACCAAAACAGATCTATTTCTTTGGATAATCGCCGAACCACCAGAAGTCAAAACGCGATGGTAATCTTTTAGGTAGAAATCAAATAGATCCTTAGGATCATTGTCAACCATCTGTAAGGCTGCATCCACCATGATTAACTTACCAAATTTTAAATCACCATAGGAGACGAACAAATAATTCTTGGCACTGGGACTCGGCATAGCAGGCAAACTTACATCAGTCTTACTGGTAAATTTCAGTAACAAACTGTCACCTTTTACACGGAGCGATTCAATTTTGCCGGAGAGTTTGGGAGGTGGGAATAAAGAATAGGGACTGACAATGATACGGTTTTTCTGCATACGCACTCCGCGGCCCTTAGGAACCGGCAATAGCTTCTCCAAATTCAATCCGATCAAACCCAAAAGCCCCTTGGTATAGGGGTTGTAGAGAGCTTTTATTTCACTCGCAGCGATAACAATCTTACCATTTTCCTTGTCTAAAAAAAGCTCCCCCAACATTTCAAACTTCAGCCAAATGACAAATTTCAATTCACCTTTTAAACGTACACGACTCTTACCAGAGTCATCGGAGGGAAGTAGAACGATATCCTCTAACTTTAGAGGGGAACCTTCATAGTTAAAAATTTTATCCTTAAAGATATACTTCATCACATCTACATGCAATAAGGCTTCTCCTTTCAAGATATGGATGTGAAGAGCATGGATATCATCAAAATTTAAGACTGTATTTGCAGTGGTAGAAGAAACCTGGGCTTTTAGAGAGTTGATTCGCAAATTGATCTTAGGCGTAAAGCGAAAATTGACATTCTTTGCAAGCATAACTGTTTTCCCTTTGGAGCGACTTACGATTGCTTTTGGCTTTTGCGACTCATAGAGGGCTAAGGAGTCTGTTCTTTGTAGGTAGCTGAGATATTTATGGATGCCATATACGACTCCTACGGTTGTCATTACAAAAAGGATACTAGCTAATATTGTTTTTATCATAGATCAATACACACGTTCTTTACGTAACTCTGGGTACAAATACCTAGCTTCGAAGCCTAAACGCCAAAAAGCAATTCCCTGGAGAGAATACTTATGGGCCAATCCTAAGAGCCTACGCAGCAAAATTGCATCAGGATAGTAGATTGTACTCGTCGTTGTCTCTAACAACATACAACCAGAATCATGTCTGTGCAACACATTCTTCTGTCTTAGCTTTTCTGCATATTTCTGGCTTACAACTCTAATTTTTCCTTTTTTTCTACGCGGGTAGGCGTATCCATAGAGAGGGATTCCCAAATAGATCTGTCCAGGAGACAGGTGGTGTAACAAAAATTGAATATTTTCTTCTGACCATGCAACAGAAGTTACAGGTCCCTCTTTCTTTTGCGAATAGTCGTATGCCATTAGAACCACTTCATCTACAGCTTCCCGATAAGAGCGAAATGTATGCAAAGCGGCTAGCGATTCAGGGAATTCTATCTGTGGAAACATAGCCATAGATAACCTTTTGCCTTTTTGGTTTAAAGCCAATTTCAAATCTTGCAGAAATTGTTCAAATGCCGGTGCTAAGGAGATAGGCAAGCCCTCAAAGTCTACCTGCAAACCTGGTAAATCGTATTTCTCCACCAACTGTAGTAGAGAAGAAATCACTCGTTCTTGCGCCGTTCGAGACTTTAACAAACCGTTTGCGTGCAAAATCGAATCAGGTGTGAGAAGTGGAAAGACTTTTTTTAGCTCGATCCCCTTTGCTTGCAATCCTCGAAAAAACTTGTCTTTTCCCCGTACAACTCCCGATTTTGTAAGTCGCAAACCAGTAATAGAAAAAAAATCATAAGCTGCATTCACTTTCTCCAGATAGGTTTTTGTAAAAGAAGGAAGTGTAGCGCCATATATATAGGCCCAATACAACAACCGACTCTTTTGCAAGCGTGCACCTAAGCCTTGTATCTCTCGCTTTTCCTGTGATTTCTTACAACTTACAAAGAGAAAAACAAAGAGGCAAAAGAAAATTGTTATTTTCCCGAAGTACTTTGCCAAGCCTTCACCAACTTATCTGGATAGTCCGAGATGATTCCATCTACTCCCATATTTATAAAGCGTTGCATCTCTTTTGGCTTGTTGACAGTCCAAGGTACGACTTTCAAACCAAGTTTATGAGCCTTGAGAATGAACTCTGGTGAGATGTACAAATAGAAGGGTGAAATATAGTCTGCTTGCATTTTTTTGGCTTTTAGTATGACTTCCTCTTGCAGGGAATCTGCCAAACCAAACTTCAAACGCAAAGCATTCCAATAATTGGTAGAAAATAGAGCAGAGGTACGAATTTCTGGAAACTCTTTCTTGCACAGTCTAAGACTCGCATGGAAAAAAGATTGTACCACCAGACGATCCGCAAAGCCATATTCCTTGGCAAGAGCTACAACTTTCCGTAGATGGGTAGCATAGTCCTGTTTTTGCAAGTTGGTATCTACCTTGATTTCTACATTGAATTGCAGCTTCTTTTTCTCAGGAAACTGTTTTTCCTGTTCCTGTACAAATGCAAAAACTTCCGCTAGAGTGGGAGGAGGTGTTTGCGGTACAGCTTTTTGCTCTGGAAAATTACGATTTTTTCCACCACAATCTAAAGATTTAAAATCCTCTAGTTTGACCCTTCCTACAGGAATCGGATTGATTTTTTTTCCTTCCTTGCTGCGACAAATTTTTGGATTCAAATATACATCATGGTATACAACGATTTCTTTGTCCGCTGTGACAACCGTGTCTAATTCCAAAAAATCGACCTGCAAATCCCAGGCGGTACGAAAAGCCGGTATAGTATTCTCTGGTGATAAGCCACGAGCCCCGCGGTGTCCGTGTATCTCAAAGCTTTTAGCTGGTTTTGGCTCAATAGCTTTCGCAGAACTACAATACAGTAGAGATGATACCATCAAAAAAAGGATAAGAATTTTTTGCTCCATAGTACCAAGAAATTTTGCAACTGTGATTTGATCTATTTTTTTTAATGGCAAAGATATTTTTCCTAGATTAGAGTTGACGCTTTGGCTAGATTGCCATGTTTTTACAGCTTAAATGATGCCCATGCATATTTTTGACTACCTAGGCTTTGTCTTTTTGGAACGAAATAAGATTAAGGATTCCGTAAGTGCGGTACGAATTCCTGTAACACTCAATATTTTAGGGCATAAATATTTTTTAGAAACGAGAATTCTGACAGAAAAAATAGTTTATCTAACCGTTTACCGAGAAGACATCGAAATCCTACCTGAAAATGACTCAAGTATTGTTCTTTTCCTTTCCCTAAACTTCTATAGCAGGGGAAAGGTAGAATGCATTGCAAAACTGAAATACAAAGAAATATTGCCTGGAGACAGGCTAGGTTTGTGGATCGAATTTATAGATATACAAGAGGAAGATACGAACCTCATAAAAGATTTTTTAGCGAGTTACTACTCCCCGCGTTATAGTGTCCGCTTTGAAGTTATTTTGCAAAATGATAGGCAAGAGTTCCCAGGAGAGGCAATAAACCTTTCTGAAAATGGTATCTTTGTCGAAACCGATATTTCTGAACTCAAAGCAGGTGATGGAAAAATCTACCAACTTTGGTTGTACCCCTATGACCAAGAAATTTACAGCCAAGGGCAGATTACTTGGCTCAATACAGGCAAATTGTACGACAAACCTTATGGCTGCGGTATCAAATTCTTACATACACAAGACTCGCAAAAAAAGATCCATAACTATATCCATATGTTAAAGACGAAATCGGAAATCGTTCGATGAAATTCCTCTTAGATGAAAAAAGTTTGCTTCTAAGTTCACTCCTGTTAGGGTTTCTCTTCCTTGCATTTCGCTTTCTAATCTATTTCAACTTACCAAATATTGAACCCCAACAACTAAATGCCGGCATCTCCTCTCCGCTACTCAATTTAGAACTAGCAGAAAGCCCACAACAAATCTATACTATTCTGGGTGGACCGGAGGAAGAGGGGCATTACCAAAAAATTACAAGTTTTCGCACAAGTCTTAGCTTTAGCAATTATTACATCTGCATCTACTTTCTCTATTTTTGTGGCTTGTTTGAACTTACCTTTCGCAAAAGCCAATTGCAAATCATTTGGAAATTCCTGTTTTATCTTACGCTCTCCGCCACAACTCTATGCCACTTTGCTGGCAATTATAAATTGGATCAAATACTCCAATCAAAATCCATTCTTAGTATGCAGGAAAGTTTTTCTTTTTTAAAAGAACTTAGCTTATGCAAGCATTTGTTATTTTTTTTTATATCTGGTGTAGTTGGTATGTTTTTCTGGTTAGTAGAAAAAGGCTACACCATAAAAGTTGCTGGAATTTTTCTGTTTACCTCTTTTACCCTGGCGCTAGTAGGATTGTATAAATTCTACCTCTTAGAACTAGCCTTTTACTTCTTGTATTTAGGTGTTGCATGTATTGTAATCTATACCACAATCCGCTTTTACTCTAATTTCCGAAAATATATGTAAGCCCTACCATTTTTGATATCTAATTTGGTATTAAGTTTTTCCGAAGCAACCGCAAGCTCCCAGAGAAAACGCTCTGCTTCTTGTTGTGGCAAGAGTTGCAATTTATGGTGCTTTACATACTGGAACTTCCCAAAAACCGGGATAATTTCACACTTCTCCAACTCACCTTGCAAAAAATGCAAAACGGCTATGATATTATGGTTCAAATACTGGTTACGGCTACCAAAGAAAAAATTGCCTAAGGAGTATAGAATCACACCATTGCGATATTTCTCCACGCCTTGAGGAATGTGTGGATGGTGGCCGATGACAGCCTTATACCCAGAACGAATCAAAGAATGTGCATGGCGGATCTGCCAACCGGAAGGCTCAGGACTGTATTCAATCCCCCAGTGTAAGGACAATAAATAGATATGCTTTTTACCTCTGCGTCTAGCAATACTACCAAGGCGCGGCAAAGAATACAGAGCACTACCAGGCCGACGATACCCTGCAAACAAACGAGACAAACCGATTCGACTAGCGGAAACGATATGGTAATTGGACAGCTTTTCCGACAGCCTAACCGGAGAATACGCTTCTTTGCGATTTTTACCGGCACCAGCATAACCAATGCGGTATTTTTTCAAATGAGAAAAGGTATCCAGTAAACCTGCTTTGCCGTAGTCCATACTATGGTTATTGCCTAAAAATACCAGGTTTACCTGTAGCCTACGCAAAATCTCTAGATCATTCGGATAGCCACGAAATACGTAAGACTTATGCGAATCTAAGTCTTGTTGCGACTCTGTAATGGGAGATTCTAAATTAACCATTCTGTAGTCTACACTGCGAAAAACCTTGAGTAACTTTGGATCTATAGTATCTTTAGAGAACTTTTTATTGCTTTGGCGAAAACCCCAATCGAACATTACATCACCAGCAAGCAAGATCTTGACCCGCTTGGATCTAGTTTTCGAGGTCGCAGAAAGGCCAACAAAGAAAAATATACCAAGCAGTAAGTAAAAAGTGTATTTTTTCATGGAAAGCATAGAGTTTCTTCCTAGTTCTAATTAAAAAATCGTTTTTTTATTCTACATAAGTATTTTTATAGATTTTGAGAGAGCTTGCATTTCTTTTGCAATTAGGCTTTCTGCCAAGAAAATAGAGAAATTGCAATGAGCTCCACCATACTATTAGTAGAAGACTTACGTTCCATCCGGCAAGCGATCTGTCGGCTTTTGGGTAAGACCTACGAAGTAATAGACGTGGAAAGTGCAGAAGAAGCGGAACAGATTCTCATATCTGGGAAAAAAATTGATCTACTCATCACAGATATCCGCTTACCCGGCAAACCAGGTACCCAGCTCATCCAATTCTGCAAACACCACTTTGGCTCTCTTCCCTTCGCCCTATTTACAGCCTATGATGTAAACCAATACATCCATTATGCCTTCCAAGAAAATGTTTTCAATATCCTACCGAAATACTCTTTTTTAGACATCTCCTTTATCAAGGTAATGGCTGATAAAATTCTTAAAAAAGATATTTTTGGGGTAGAGAAATACCTCAATGGTCTACGCATCAAGAATTCGGGCAACGGTTCGCAAAGCAACACCTTTTTAGAGCCGCAAGAAGGACAGGTCATCTATAGCAAAATATCCTCCGACGATGATAGAGTGGAGCTATGTGACAGAATAGGCAACTTCTTAATTAAAAAAGGTGCTCCCACAGCCATCAACCAAATCTTAGAAGAATTGAGTTCTAACGCGATGATCCGTGCCCCACGGGATACAAACGGCAATGCAAAATACCAATACGAATTCCCCTCTAAAGACATCGTCATTCCCCTAAAGAACATTCGCTTAGAACAGGAAGACGCCTTTGAAATAGGCTATGGTTATACAGGAGATGTATTTATTATAGTTACCCGTGACCGTTTTGGTTCTTTGCGCAAGGAAGAAATACTCAAACGCTTTGACAGGCACATTCATCTAGATGAAAAGACAGGCTTGCCATTAGGGCTAGCAGATTCACACGGACGTGGTTTGTTTATCTGTAGGGAGATCTCTGATTCGCTAATTTTCAACATCGAAAAAGGCCGTAAAACCGAAATTATCTGCTTTCTCCGCCGCAACGGCAGCCGTTTCCATAAGTCTTTGTCTATTTACGAAATTTAAAAGGTTAGCTGGCACGATTACAATAGCTCTTTAAAGGAAAACCAGTATTCTTGCATATCCTTGAGGAAATCAGGTTCCAAAGAATAACCAGAAGCAGAACCAAGAACAGAATCCACACCACAGCGTGGACAAATTGCAGTACTCAGTTCATCTGTCCAGAGTAGAATTTCCGTTGGTTGGAATACTTCTAAGCAGTAAAAGCAGCCACAAGTTTTACTTTTTTCAATTTCATCACGATTGTAGAATGAATGTTTGTGTGCTTCGAGCACTTCTTTTGGGGTAACAACTGCCATACTTGCCTCTAATGTACAGTATCGTTACAGGTGGAATTCTCCTTTACGAAAAAACCCGATAATAGTACATCCTTGCAATTTTACTAGTAGTTTGCACTTTGGCAGAAAACATACCGTGCTACAGGAGTTTGCCTTTGCTAACCCTTCAACAGATCCACAAATACTACCAGTCCGGTGAAAACCGTTTACACGTTCTAAAAGGCATCGACCTACAAGTGTCACAAGGTGAATTCATTGCAATTATGGGGCCATCTGGTTCGGGAAAATCGACCCTACTAGCGATAGCTGCAGGTCTAGACACAATTGACTCTGGACAAATCCAACTCGCAGATACAGATATTACAGGTAAAAAGGAAGATTTTCTATCCAAATTACGGGCAGAAAAAATAGGCTTTATCTTCCAAAATTTCCAGCTCATCAAAACCCTCAATGCCATCGAAAATGTCAGCCTCCCCTTGGTGATCTCCGAAAAACGCTATTCAGAAACAGAAATTTCCCAGCGTGCCGAAGCCATGCTAGGCAAAGTATCTATGCAACACCGACTCAAACACTATCCAGGACAGCTATCAGGAGGAGAACAACAGCGTGTAGCCATTGCAAGGTCGTTTATCAATGAACCTGCCGTTTTGTTTGCTGACGAACCAACAGGAAACCTAGACAAAAAAAATGCCGAAATGGTCATGCAACTCCTAGTAGGATTAAACCGTGATACCCGCTCTACTCTTATCATCGTAACACACGACCCCAAGGTAGCCGAAAAAGCAGACCTGGTTTATGAAATGGCGGACGGAGAGTTGCAAAGGAAAGATACATGAATCGCTTTTTCTACAAATTCATCTACCGTGAAATCACTTCGCAGAAAAACTACTCTCTGCAAGTCATACTCTCTGTTGCCATTGGTGTCGGAGCTGTCGTAGGGATAAACTCGTACAAACTCAACTTAAAAAATGCCATCCAACGAGAAGCGAAAAACATTATGGGTGGTGACCTAACGCTTTCCTCTACTCGAAAACTCTCCCCTGAAGCAGAAGAACTTATTGAAAAAACTCTTCCGCAACAATCTCGTACAACAACGATAACTACCTTTTCCTCTATGCTTAGCAACCCGGGCAACGAAGAAACAAACCTAAGCATGGTAAAAGTATTGGGAGACGCCTACCCCTTCTACGGAGAAATTGTCACCAAGCCTAGGGATGCCTACCAAAAGCTACAGGATGATGAGATTCTCTTAGAAGCAAACTTGGTAAAAAACCTCAAACTCAAATTTGGTGACTCGGTAACACTTGGTTATAAAACATTCAAGTATACAGGAACCATCGAAAAACAACCGGCGATTACCTCTAGTTTTCTCTCTATGGCTCCCGCCTCGATGATCAAAGCGTCTGCCTTTGCTTCTACAGGCTTGGAATCGCGCGGCTCCCGTATACGTTACAACATACTGATCCAGCTACCTAAGGGAACCGACTCGGCTAAGTTCAAAGAAAAGCACTTCCCCACCTTTATCCAAGAAAATCTAACACTCTACCACAGCACAGAAATTGGTTCCGGCAGCCAGCGTTTCATCAGCAATACCTTTGACTTTATGAGTCTTCTGGGTCTATCAGCGTTCTTTTTAGGAGCCATTGCCATCTTACTCGCGAGTAAAACGCGTATATCTTCAAGAGCCAATGAAATTGCCGTTTTAAAATGCTTAGGAGCAAAAACACAGGTAACGATCCAAGTTTTTTTATTAGAACTCTTACTGTTGTCTTTTATAGGCGTCGGCATAGGGATCTTTACCGCCTATTACTTCCAATTTCTAATCCCCGATCTAACCGGCTCCCCATTTCTCAAAAACCTACAACCTACCATCTATCCGATTTCCCTAGCCTGGGGTCTCATCATCGGTTTTGTCGTTCCCCTATTTGTCGGTTTAGAATCCATTTTCCAAATTGCTTCCTTGAGTCCACTCAATGCCCTACGTTCGGAAATTACCAGTAGTTTGGACAAAAGTCTTCTCCCCTCCCGCAAACGGATCTTACAGGTACTGTGCACCTACCTACTCTTCTTTGGCATAGCAACTATGGAGACCAGCGATTGGAAAAAGGGGCTCTCTCTCAGTCTCGCCCTTGCCGTACTACCTGTAATCCTATTTGCCCTGTACATGCTGCTACGCTATCTAAGTGGCTCCTTATTGCACCTCGGCTTTCCCAGCCGCACCTTCCGCATTGTCTTAAAAAAAATCCACAGCACTGGACACGGCCTGTCACTTGCCATCATCGGTATCGGATCTGCACTGAGTATACTTTTGATATCGCTGATGCTACGCAATAGTCTCCTGGAACTGGGAGGAGCCAACCAAGTGGAAAAACGACCCAATGTCTTTGTTCTCGATATCAAAAAACAACAATTAGAGATCTTTCAAGAAGAAGTCAAAAGTTTCCAAGCAAAAAGTGTCTACATTGCCCCTATCATTGGTGCGAGATTGAGTAAGATCAATGGTGAGTTTGTAGAAAAAGAAAATACGGAAAGTGATGCTGTAAAGCGTGATTGGAAGGCAACAGCCAAAACAAGAGAGTATTTCCTCTCCTACCGAGACAAGTTATACGACAGTGAAAAAATAGCACAAGGAGAATTTTGGGAGGCAGGGGACAAAGCACAACTTTCTGTAGAAAAAGACTTTGCCAAATCACTAGGTGTCAAACTGGGTGATAGCTTAACCTTCAACGTGCAAGGGCGTGAGATCACAGCAACCATTACCAGCACCCGAAAAGTTTCCTGGTCTGATATGAAGCCCAACTTTGTAGTATTATTTTCCCCAGGTGTGTTAGAAAAAGCACCGGCCTACTACCTCAGTTCTTTTATCATTGAGGACGCTAAACAGAGGTACCAGTTTCAAAAAAGCCTAGTCAAGAAATGTCCAAATATCACCGCTATCGATATTGAAGAAAGCATCAGCCGATTCATGGGGATTTTGAACAAGGTAACCGACATCATAGACCTAATGACCTACTTTATCTTAGGTTCCAGCATCTTACTTTTGATAACCTCTCTCTATGCCAACCAAAAGAAACGTATGGAAGAAACAGCACTGATGCGGGTGATAGGCGCGAATAGCAACTTCTTACGCAAGATGTACAGCTGGGAAGCCATTTGGATAGGAATTTTTTCCTTCTTTGCCTCGCTACTACTAGCTGTTATTTCTACCTACATCATCTCCGAGCAAGTGCTGAACGTCAATTTTCAGCTTCCGCTACTCAGTCTAGTGGTTTTGTTTTGCCTAACCCTCGGGATTCTGGTATTCGTATACCTGTTCAATATTCGCAAGTTGGTCCGACAGGCTCCCAAGTCTTATCTAGAGGAAATCCTGTAGATAAAAAAGTAGTAGACAAATTTTTCTTTTTTGTCTACTATGTCCACGTACGTTACAAACGTACCTATGTGAAATAAGAGCCAAGTGAAAAGCTCTCAGCCCGGTCTCTGTGACCAAACTTCGCCCGGACTGAGAAAACAACATCACAAGGATGCACTCTCAGACTTATGTGCTAGTACATCTAGTCAAGTCTTTTGTGTACCCTTGTGTGTTCTCTAAACTTTGAACAAAACAAGGAGTTTCCACATGATGAAACCAATCGAAGAAGAACCAGACTACAAAGCCCTACTTGATCGGATGGAAGTATTGATCGACCGCCTTTACAACAGGAGGAAAGTCTACCCCAAAAGACGCCGTAAAAAATACCGCAAGCTGCTGCACAAACAGCTCAAATATTTACGTGCGCAGTTAGAGTAGTAGTCGAAATCTAGAACAAGCCTCACTGCAAAGAGAAAGGAGTAGCTCTTTGTGGTGAGATTTAAAACTATCTCAAATACTGAGGTGTTTATTTTGATAGTTTAATTCTTTGAGGTTTTTATATCAGCCAATATCCTAAATCCAGACATTTGTGTTCCAATGCATGTAATTTTTGAACCATAATAAAGTGAAGGAAAGTCTACAGTTTCAATTGAATCTCCCCAATCACCGCCTACAAATGAAGAACAATAATATTTCTTGGTCTTTTTATCCAAACAACTACCACCCCAACAAAATTCATAATCAGAAACCCATTCTTGGGTATTGCCTATTACATCATAAAGACCAAAATTATTAGGTAAATAAGTTCCTACTGGAGAAGTATATTTATATCCATCATCTTGCTTTAAGTTAAACATTCTATTTGCCTTAATACAATTTTTATCACAAATATTTGCATATTTATACATCAAACTTTTATCATCTCCCCAGAAATATTTGCTTTTCGAACCGCCTCTTGCAGCATATTCCCATTCATCGGCAGTTGGAAGCCTATACGTTACTTTACCATTTTTGTCAAAATTATTTAACTTTTGAATAAACCTTTCTGCTTCTTGTTTACTAATTGATTCAACCGGACAATTTAAACAGCCTTTAAATCTGCTGGGGTTATTTCGCATCAGTTGTTTCCATTGTCGTTGAGTCACTTCAAAAACACCCATATAGTAAGACTTTTTAATTTTTATCAATTTTTTACTACATTTTTTGTGATTAATTATTTCACTCCGATTGCATTTACTTTCTACTTGTCCCGGTTGTATAATAGTAAATTTCATTCCAAGTGAATTCGTAAAAATAGCTGGCAATTCCTGTTTTCTATTAAATGAAATGCAAGTTACCAACAAACTAAGAGGGTGTCTGAAAAGCTAAGTTTTGCATAGTTTCGTTTGACTTTTTACTAACCTTTTTGCCATGATAGAGATCATAGCCATATAAATAAACGATTCACTATTTTGCGTTTTTACTTCATAGTCTTTTGACAGTCTTCTG
>JBCCIA010000035.1:0-23532 GCA_039028475.1 Spirochaetota bacterium
GGTAAAAGTACGTATTACCAGTATTCTATGAATGACTTTACAGTAAAAGAAATGTGGTACTCTGCACGCAGGGCACGTAAAGTCGCTTTACAAAATGCCAAGAAACGTGTGAATTATATAATATGTTTACACAAGATGATTACTCCCAAAAATCGTCGGGAGGTTCGTCTCGGTTTAAGGGGGTATTACCAAGTATTTTGGGCAACCATGGAAAACTACAATCGTTGGCTTTATTCTTTAGAAAAAACAAGCCTGTTACGTCCTTACGATAGAAATGAGATTTCTAAATTTTACAAGAGCAAATATGAGCTATACAAGCTCATGCAAAATCGAACAGAGGAATGGATTTTTCGAGAAGACATTATAGCAAATAAGAAAGAACTTAAAAAAGATATACAAAATATCTATTTATCCTTATACAAACTACACTACGAATTTTATTATAACATCAACCCACAATTACGCAAAAAGATATTGTCTTCACAAAGAAATCTCCCGAAAGGATCTGGAGGATAGAAACCACTTGACGGAAAAATCCTTGTGAAATAGTATTTAAGGAGAAGTTATGAAAGCAAAAGTAGGCATCGTCTCAGATCATGGTGGGTTCGAATTAAAAGAGTTTTTAAAGCAATCATTGGATGAATACGAAGTTTTCGATTATGGGACACACCAGCAGGAATCCATTGACTATCCTTTAATTGTCCAGGAAGCCTGCCACAAAATGGTGCAAGGGGACGTTCCTGCTTTAATAGCTCTTTGTGGAACGGGGATAGGAGCGTCTATTGCTGCCAATAAAATACCTGGTGTAAGAGCGGCTCTATGCCACGATGAGTTTACATCAGAAATGTCTCGTCGGCATAACAATGCAAATGTCTTAGTGTTAGGTGGACGTGTACTAGGTAAGGATTTGGCGATTCGCATCGTAGAGAAATGGATGAATACATCATTTGATGGAGGAAGGCACGCTCGTCGTGTGGAGCAATTAGAAAAATGAGGCAGTTCTTTTTATTATTTTTATTACTCGGTATTTCCCTATTTGCACGAGAAATCAGCAATGGCACAAATGGTTTTGTTGGTTTTACATTCTCAGGTGCAGAAATACAAAAAGCAGAACCAAGTGGCTATCGTATTGTATTGAAAAAAAATGAATCGTTGCCTAGTGAACTGTTCTTAGACTTCGAAAACCGCCAAGCCAAACATTTGCGGGACAAAAATGGCAAGTATAAAGTCTTAGCTGCCAATTATTCTGTTTTAGAGTCGCAAACAAAATTGGGCAAACGTTATGCCTCTTTTTCTGCTAAAAATAGTATGATCTCTATAAAAGTCGCGAAAAAGCAACTGTTGAGTTCAGTTGCCATCACGGAAAAGTTTTACCTATCTTTCTTCCTAATCCCTGGAGATTTAGAAAAAAATTCTACCATTGTTTCTAAGTCATATATCACTAGAGGCAAACGCTACGGTCTAAAAGTAAATTTGGTGAATAATCGTATACAAGTTGATTTTCATAATATGTTCCGCATGGGAAAAGGGGTTTCTCGATCGCTACGCTTACGTAGTCCCGATGCCCTGATTTTTGATAAATGGACGCATGTGGCCATTGTAATAGACCCTCCTCGTGGGCAGGTTTCTTTATTCGAAAATGGAGTCCGTAAGGACAAGGCTTATGGGTACTTGGAAGGGGTTGGTTCTACAATTCTTCCCTTTGGTTTTCATAGGAATGATACTTCACCACTTTTTATCGGGAAACATTTTTATGGGAAAATGGATAATTTCTTTGTCGGAAAAGGGGAGCCGAACTTTGGCTTTCTCGAAACTCCTTATCGTAAGGTGGAATATGATCCTACTGTAAAAACAGCCGAACAATTTTACGGTACAGCATACTCACCTGTCTATAAGACACGTTATTCTAAATCTTTGCCACATCGATTGTTCTATGATGTAGAAACTCCTCAAGGAGCCTATAGCGAAGTATTGTACCGTTTTTCAGAGACTCCTTTTTATCCCGACTCGACCCATATCCCATGGAGAAATGCACAAGAGTTTTCCGTTATTGGCAAACGACGCAATATCGTGCATGGTAAGCCCGATATAGATTTTCCGCGTTTCCAATATTTTCAATGGAAAGTGCTTTTACGTTCTGATTACCGCGGCAGGAATACACCGATAGTCAAAAATTTGTCTTTGAAATATTCCTATTCTTTACCCCCTGACGCTCCTACGGGTCTTCGTCTCAATGAAGAAAAACGTACAGAAGTGTATTCAGGTGAGAGACCAGGTGTTTGTTTGAATTGGAATTCCAATCATGAAAAGTCTGTGAACCAAAATGGCGGTGGCTACATCATCCAATATGGTGTGAGTCCCGAACAAATGGTGGCAAGTTTGTATATTGACAAATCAGGAGCAAGAATCACCGGTCTTGTTCGAGCTAATGAGTTGGGTCGTTACTATAAAAAATTAGGTATTTGTGTTGATAACGAGCTTATTGCTAAGAACGCATATTTGCAGAAAGACAAATCACTGCTAACTCTTAAAAAAGGTATCACTTATTATTTCAAAGTAAGTGCATACAATGAATTTTTTTCGTATCAAAAAATAGATCGGTATACGGATCAAATAGGAAAGCCTTCACGCGCAGTTTCTATTACTTTACCAAATTATTCTTTTGCAAGGGATTAGGCTTTGTTTTTCCCAAATTTTATCTGTCTCAAGTATTAGATCAATGCTTGCATTGCTAGCGATTGCTAATTCATAACAAACCCAGTAGGGAAGTTCCTGCAACTCTACAGAAAGCCTATTCCCCAAGTCTATGGCTCCAGCATCTAAAGCAAGTATATCTTCGAAAATTGTATTAAGTTCTTGGTTTACCTCTTTACGATACGGACGAATGCGTGCTTGGGTATTGGTATGTAGGTAAGCACTAGCTGAAATGTACAGATATTTTCTTTCCTGTAAGTAGAGTTCTAATTCCGTTTTGATCGTTTCTCTTTGTTTTGCATTTCCTTGGATTAAGTTTAGCAAACAATCTTGGCTAACTAGAATTTTCATTCCGATAAAGGGACAAGTTTTATTAAATTTGCCAGTGATAAAAACCGAGTGTAGGGTGTTTTACCACTGACCTCATTGTGAAATCCTTGCCGTAAAAGTTCCGCAATTGATATATTGCGTTTTTGGGCTTCTTGTTTCATATGGTCGTATTCTTCCTGCGATAGAAGAATATGTAAGCGTTTGTTTTTTTCTTTCATATATGGAGCCTAAAAAAATAGCTAGTAAAGCGTAAGTTTTATAAAAAAATAGCAAAAAAACTGTACTAGTTGGCATAAACTTTTACTTGTTATAGTAGATGTTTAAATTATTGATATTACTTTTTCTGCTATCCTGTAGTCATAAAAAAGTCCCCTTCTTTTTTATCGAGGAGAAAATACCCGATGGTTTACACTTTACTTATGCTGAAGAACCTAGTGCTATCCCTGCTCTTACAGGTCTGACTGCTCGCTGGGGGCCCGAATTTTATAAAAATTCACTCGAAGAGGCTTGTCTACGTTCTAACCATCGTTTTTTTTACCAAAAAGATTGGGGACCCAAATTAGAGCTATGTTTTGCGTCTTCTCCCAGTGTAGATTCTTTATTGCGAAAAGCTATCTACCAATTGCAGGAACAACCTAAGGATAGGGTTCGTTCTCAGGGGGAATTGCAATTTCGTGGGAAAAAAGTATACTTGTCTTGGGTAAGCACAAATGGAGTCGCAAAACGTTTGCACGAAGAGGGAGTAGAAGATTTCTTATTGGGTAGCAACGTCTTTTTGGATCCTTTAGCGAAAAAAAACATTGTAGTTACAAAGGACAATTTATGGCGTACTGGTTTTGCTGCAGCATATTTCTCTGTTTTCCAAACGCGTGAAAGTTTATTTTTTATTTTTACTTCCGTAAATTTGCAAACTCCAATCAACAGTTACCACCACCTAAAGATCGAATTTTCTCGGGATGAAGAAAACACAAATAATTTTAAACATATCTTTTCTCAAACAAGACAAAGCAACCAAGATAAGCGAGAGCAATGCAAGTCTATGTTACCTGAAATATCCGAGGTATACGCTGGTGGCAATACCTTAACTGAAAAATATATAGAGCTGTACAATCCTCATCCACATACTTTGTGTTTCGAAGGTTTACGGGTTCAATTGGCAGGTATAAATGCTAAGCCTGAATTTTCTTTGGATTATTTATTGCCGGGCCAAACCCTACTGTTGTTAGAAGAAAAGTCAAAGCTGCAGGGAATCGAGTTGATTGGTTTTCCTTGGTCAGAATTGCTTCCTGGCAGGCAGTTTCAGCTAAAAGTCCAAGATTTACTTGTTGATTATAGGATCCCCAAAGAACATAGTTTTCATTCAGATGGAGAAAATTTTAGTTATAAAAACAAAGAATTTTCTCCTTGTACTGCCTATCATAAAATTTATCCGCTCAACAGTTTTTGTGGTGATCCAGGCTTGGAATTGCGCAAGGAATCAGCTGTTACTATCTGTCAGGTAAAGGATTTTTCGCTCAATGAGATAAACGCTTATGGGATTCAGGAACAAGACAAAGTCTCTTACCACGAAAAGTTTTTAGAACTAAAATATACGGGAGAGCAAACTTGTGATATTTCCCATCTATACTTACACATTTCAGGTTATTCGTACCCGTTCACTACCACGAGTCGTTTGGTAGAGAGTGGAACTTTATTGCTCATGGGTAGGGGAAAAAATCTTCTTCCTTTGCCTAATCTATTTATTCGCAATCTGATCAAACTGCGTTATGAGCAAGCAATACTTTTGCGAGGAAATGGAGAGGAAAAAGAGATATACCCTGGTTTGGAGGAAGGATTTTACATCAGTCCAAAGGACAGTAAAAATAGGGTTTATTCTCTTTCTCATATTCATGGAATTTGGCAGCACCATTCGCAAATAAGTAGAAATCTGAATCCAGCGATTACTACTTATAATTTCATGAGCCCGGCTGCTCCTAATGGAGAAATAGATCCATTGCAGACAACCTATTTGAATGAAGTTTCCTGGATGGGATCTTTTTCACAAAAGGTTTCCTATCCAGAGGATGAATTTATAGAAATTTACGCTTCTCATCCAACAAGTTTGCTAGTTTCTGTTCAGAATATTACTTCTATAAAACAATTTTTAATACCTATTGCAGAAGCAGGGCTATCGGTACTGACAAAAAAGAAGCTGTACTGTTTTCCCGAAGTACCGTTTATAGCTAATTCTGACTTTAGCTTACCCAATTCTAAATCTACCATTACTCTATACAGTTCCGATAAGAAAAAGATTTGGGATAGCGTTGTATACGATCCAAAGCTCTCGCATGGAATCAATGATACAAAATCGTCGCAAAGGATAAGTTATGCTTTTTCCGGCTATGAGAAGCAGTGGCTGGCAAGTTCTCCAGCCCAGACATATAGGTTTTGTCTAACAGATACAATTGCAAGCCCAGGGGAAGAGAACACTTTTTTACCATTTTTACACAGGGTAGAAACAGAGCTAGAGAATACTTTTGTCTATGTCCACTCCAAAGATTTTACTCCAGATAAAGTTGTACTCCAGCAGAAAAGCTGTTTGCAAGACGATACTAGTCAGCTCGAAATTCCTCTGAATTTTGAAGGTGTGTCTTGGCCGAAGTTCCAACTTCCGATCCATACAGATCAACTAGGCTCTTCCCTTTTGTACACATCTCTTGTGAATGGAGGTAAGAGCTATTTCACGCACAGAAGTAATTTAGTCATTGCAGCAGTGCTTCCCAATCCAACTCTCGCACAAAATGAATGGATTCTACTATGCAATCGTGGTCGAGAAATCGAGAATATGCATAATTTTCGCATCCAAGATGAAAAGACAAGTGATTCTCTTGTCTCGCTCGCTGAAAGAGGGATTGTTAAAGAAACAGTACTGTTGCAGTCTGATTTTTTTGTTGGTGATGAAATTTTATTACAACCGCAGCAATGTGCCTATATCTTGGACCCTGACGCGTCTTCTTTATCTCTACCTATCTATGGGCAAACCCCTCCTTTATTACTTACTGTTGCTTCTTCTACGACGATAGGCAATGGTTTGTCGATGTCGGAAAACTTAGATTTGTATAAAAAGATAGCGGGGGTAGCAGAAGAGCACGTACATACTTATGGAAATTCTTGTGAGGGAAGTATCTTTCGTATTCCTCTTGCAAAGGATGAAGCGAGTTGGCTTAGAGAAGATAAATGGGGTGATAGTATTACTGATTATGAGGTAATCAAATTTTGAGAACATTCATTTTATTTCTTTCCTTTGGTTTTGTAAGTTTTTTATGTGCGGAGAAAAAAGTTCTAGGTTCGTTCTATTGGGGAGGTACACAGTTTAAGAACTCTCAGAAATGGCAGAGTTTGTCTAAACAGCAAGAACAGATGGATGGTGGAGCACTCGCTGCGCTTATGTGGCAAGAGCAGACATTGGACTATACGTACAATATACAGTTGTTTTTTGTAAAACGTTTTGAGGGAGAACAAAAGGAAGATTTTTTGTATTTGGGTACAAACGCCTATCTACAAATTTTTTTTTCTAGATTTTCCTTATTGGCTGGACGTGTCCAATCGAACCAATACCCCCAACAGATCCATTGGAAAGATGGGGGAGAGGGCTTGCAAGTTTTGAGTCAATTCTCTAGCTTAGAGTTGCGTATCCAATTATTTGATTACTATAGGGGCTATCCCTTATGGGAAAATTTTCAATACAGTTCGGAAGAAGTCAGAAGGAGTAAAACAGGTAAGCGTTTTCGCAATGCTTTTTCTGTTATACAAAAAAATGGTTTTGGAGTTTGGAGCTTTTTCTTTACCTATTTGAATTCGTACGATTGGGGTAGTTTTTCACAAGATTTACCTGACCAAAACAATGGTGATAGAGATTACTTATACCACGGTCGTTTAAGATACCAAGTCGAGTTTTCCTATTGGCAGTTTGGCGTTGCGTTTACATTTGCAAGAGGTTTGGATAAGATCGCACAAAATCCCTTTTCTCCTGAAAAGTCATTGCCTATTTCTGGGGAAATGGCAGATATTTTTCTCCAATATACACGAAACCATTATTGGTTTTCTCTTTTTCTATTTTTACCAGATTCTGATAAACGCAATCGAGAAGGGCAAGTTTTAGAATTAGGTTATGTTGGAATGGGAAGCATTCCTTATAGGACCAAAGGATTGGCACAGGCATACAACTTTTATCCTGCTGCTTGGGTTACACATCGCGGTTTAGAAAAGCAGGATTCACTTTTTTTGGCAAGGAGAAATTCTTTTTGGGCAAACAGCCAACTGGCTTTACAGGGCTCTATGTGGCAATTGGTTTTTTCCTACAATTACATCTTACCACGAATTCGTAAAAGGGAAAGTAGTGGTGGTATAGAAACTGACAAAAAATTTTATGAAAAACAATTTTTGGCAGAGGCAGGTCTTGCCTTCCATTGGCAAAAGACTGAGAATTATTCTTTACTGGTGGAGTATTCTTTCTTCTATTCAAACCAGTCCAGTTTTTTAAGGGGGCAATTTGTTGAAGTTGCAATGCAAGCGAGTTTTTAGGGTGATTTGGATTTTATGCTTATTGAATGGCTTTTGTTCTCCTTCGACAAAGCAAGAGTATTTTATTTGGCAGACATTGGGTTTGCTACAAGAAGAACTAGCGCAGGCCTATTTTTCATATCCAGGTAGGTATGTTCCTAGTGACCAGAAACAATTGGTTAAAAATAAGATTCTATCTCTCCTTCGTAGAGCAGAATATGAAGTTTTTATGTATGTGTACTCTTTGAATCATCCAGAGGTAATTGAAGAACTATCTAATGCTCGTAAACGTGGTGTAAAGATCCATATCATTGGGGATAGTGAGAAGAAATATCGAGAGTTACGCAGCAATGGATTTGAGGTAGCACTTTGGAAAAGTTCTGGTTTGCACCATGTGAAGATTCTACTTGTAGATGCCAAACATTTATTTCTAGGGACGGGGAATTTTTCTCGTTTTGGTTTGGAATACAATTATAATGGTTATATTAGCTTGTACTTAGATAAGGAAGAGTCAAGGCAATTTAAAGAATTCCTACAAGCCAGTACATCCATACCATTTCTTAACCTGCAAGGTTTTACATTTGTCAATGCTCCTGCATATGGTTACTTGATCCAAGATTATTTTCTGTATAAGATTGCAAATGCTAGGGAAACAATCCAATATCTGATCTTTGATCATTTTGATCCTATTTTTACCCATGCCTTGCGGAGAGCCAGTGCGCGTGGCATAAGCGTTGAAGGTATTTATGACACCCCTGCTGATGAGGAAGGCAAATATTTGGCAGATCATTTTTTAGGATTTTCTTCGCATATCTATGAGGATGGCAATATTGATGTAACCCAGGAAGGTGATAGGTACTATGGAGGTTTGTTGCATCATAAAACTATGGTAATTGATGGCAATGAGCTGTTGACGGGGTCGTATAACTTTTCCCAATCAGCAAGGAATAACAATCGCGAGATATTTATCATTACGCAAAAGTCAGACATTGTAAATGAATTTAATAAGGAATTTACAAGGATCAAAGACTATGCTAAGGAGCTTGCTCCGAACAAGCATAGAGAAACGCATTATAGGGAACAAGAGATACAGTTTGTGCATGATTCTGCGGAAATTTGCTTTTCACCTTTACCTTATTTAGAAGATCCTATTATTGAATTGGGGAGCGGCATTTGGAAAGTGTACCTACGATACTCTAAGTGGCATGGAGATGATTGTTTACGTAAGAATTCCTATGATTCTATTTCAAATTCTTATTCTATCAATCGCTTTGCTTATCCTTATAGGAATGCATCTTTGTGGGGTACATTACAACTTTTTAGCCGTAATCATAACATACTGTGGAAAAACCAGAGCCTTCCGATTTCTAAGAATGAGTTTTCTGTAGATCGTTTTTTAGAGATGCAAGCAGTTACTTTGCAAACTTTAATAGGAGGAGGCTTTTTGTTACAATCGAAAACTTTACAAGCTGCAGAATACCAATTGCATCTTATACAAGTAGGTAAGGGATGGCAATCTAGCCGAATTTTGCAAAATGCTGCACAAACTAATTACAAGACAGAGAATGCCCTTAAATGGGATATTGATAGAGAAGGAATGATCTTTATAGAACAAGGAGATAAAGTTTATTTTGCCTGTTTTTTAGCAAATAAAGAGCTAACAGAAAAGAATATTCTCATCCATACAATCAACCTGAGGCGTAATCTATTGTCGTTACCAGAGTTTACTTGTAAAAACCAAGCCTATTGATTCATTTTATTGGTATATAATATTTTTATAGTATCTGATAGAATGATTTTCCCTATTGCACAACGAGGAATTTTCGAAGCCCAGATCCAATCTCCACTGAGCCAAACTCCGTATTTTTGGCATAGCTCTTGGTAGGATTGGAATATTTTACTATCAAAGTTGATAGCCTCATTTGCTGGTAGTAAAGGTGTTTCCATCGAAGAATAACGCCATTTTCTTGCTTTCATTTCATAGGGAGGAATTTGCGACATTTCTGGAATTTGGTTTCTTTCGAAGAATTTTTCGAAGTACACTTTTCCTGAGGTGATTGCCACGGGAAGTGGGGTTTGCTCTTTGTCACACCATCTTTCCAAATTGCGTGAGCTAAAGGCAGCAGAGAATTGGATAGAAATGATCACCGTACTCTTGGTTTCGGGAGGATATTTATTAGATTCTATAGAAATATACTCATCGTCTATATCTTTCTGTAAACTCGTGCTGGGTAGGTTTTGGATTTTATCTACTATTTTCTCCGGTAGGTTTTTCCATATAGCTGTCAAGACAAGGCAAGAACGATACTCACTTGTAAATTTCGTAAAGTTGTCCCAATCTTGCATGATACCAGAATTCTTTAATGTTGAAATCGCAATTGGTATGGGTTGTGTGAAGATGATTATATCAAAGGTACTTTGTATTTTATTGGAAAAATGGAGTATCCATTGGTTTTCTCCATTGGTACGAGATATCCTTTCCAAATTATGGTTCAGTCTTACTTCTGTTTGTGCAAGGAGTTGTTTGGCGATATCTTGCATACCAGATTTGGCAAAATAGGCATTGGCATAGCTTGTTAGGCTTTTTGTTTGTAAATTTGGAATATTGTTTTGGAGATACTGTAAAAAGTTAAAAGATGATTGTTTGCCGTTTTGAATATAATCAACTGATTCTTTAAATAGTGTCGCTCCTTGGTCGAAGACATTTTGGTCTGTAAAATAACCTTGTGCTAGCCTGCCACCAATAGAAGAAGATCTCTCAAAAACCACTGTATTCTTGAGTTCATGTGCTAGAATCGCTCCTGAAATGCCAGCGCCAATGATTGCTATTCTCATGTTGCCAGCCTATCAGCAAAATTTAATTATGGCAACTCGATTACAACAAATAGGAAAAATATATCTCGTTACCACTGGCATACTACTGTTCAGAGATTTATTTTTGACTATTCTAAAATATAGTCTTTGAGTTTTTTGGAACGAGTAGGGTGGCGTAGCCTTCTCAGAGCTTTGGCTTCAATCTGTCTGATACGCTCTCTAGTAACTTTGAACTGGTAACCCACTTCTTCCAATGTTTGTGCATAACCATCGTCTAAACCAAAGCGCATACGAATGACTTTTTGCTCTCTCGCAGGGAGTGTTTGTAGTACCTGGCGAATTTGCTCGGCAAGGATGCTCCCAGCTGCTGAATTCAGTGGTGACTCTACTTCTTTATCCTCTATGAAGTCTCCCAACTCAGAGTCTTCTTCGGAACCAACTGGGATTTCTAGAGAGATAGGTTCGCGTCCTACATTTTTTACAGCTTTGACTTTTTGAACAGGCCATCCTAAGCGTTCTGCAATTTCATCATTATTTGGGTCACGGCCAAACTCTTGTACGAAAAGTCTTGCTTCACGGATGACCTTATTCACTTGCTCAATCATGTGGACGGGAACGCGGATGGTTCTCGCTTGGTCTGAAATTGCCCTTGTAATAGCTTGGCGTATCCACCAAGTAGCATAGGTTGAAAACTTATAGCCTTTTTTATATTCGAACTTATCCACAGCTTTGATGAGACCTATATTCCCTTCTTGGATCAGGTCAAAAAAGTGCATTCCACGGTTTGCGTAGCGTTTGGCAATGGAAACAACAAGTCGTAAGTTGGCTTTTACAAGTTCTTTTTTGGCTTGTGAAATTTCTCGCTCGCCTTTGATAATTTTTTCTCCCCATTCTTTTATGTCTGAAGTAGGAGAACCTGCTTCTTGTTCCATGCGACGCAATTTTCTCTCATTATTACGAATATCTTTGATTACTTCTCGTACTTCTTCAATGGGTACACCCATCATTTTTTCAATTTCATTGATATTCTCATTTTTTTCTATGAATCGATTAAACGTTTTGATTTCTTTTACATCATGGCTGTAGCGAGCTTTGATTTTTAAAAAATGTCTATCGATCTCTTTGATACGGAATACCATGGATTTGATCTTTTGGGATAATTTTTGGATTTCTCTTTGCGAAACTCCAATTTCACGTACGGCTTTGTGGATTTTTGAGTTTGCAGAATCAATCTTTTCTTTTAGCTCTTTATACTTTTTGCTAGTTTCAGAGTATTTACGGATTTTATTTTGCGCTTCTCCTAGGATTTTTTCCTCACCTTGGATGAGATCCATATTATCAAAGAAATTCTTTTCTAATTTGTCAGCTTCTGATTGATTTAGCGCGTACATTTTATCTACATGTACCAATTCATACACTTTGAGCTTTTTGCTCTTAATTTTGGGGATGAGTTTTACAAAGTTAGCTCGTAAAATGCTCGAAGCAAGGATAGTTTCTTCAATGATTTTCTCACCTTTTTCGATACGTTTGGCTAAAAATACTTCTGTTTCGCCAGAGATAAGACTAACTTTTCCTATTTCTTTTAAGTACAAACGGATGGGATCTTCTGAAGAACCGCCCACTACACTAGTTTCTTTTTTCTTTTTGGCAGCAGGTTTTTCTTCTTTTGCGGGAGTATTTCCTGGATTTACCACAGGAGCCGATTCCAAGACTTTTTTACTGTATTCCTCTACTACTTCAATACCCAATTCATGTAGTAACGTAAATACATCGTCAATTTTCTCTGAGTTTAAAATTTTATCTGGTAAAATATCATTGATTTCATCATAAGACACTTCACTATTTGATTTCCCGATTGCAATAATTCTCTGAACTTCGGGTAAACTCTGTAGATTCTCCATACTCGTCTCATCCTTATGGTGGTATTTGTTTTCGTTTATAAATTCTATCCTTATAAAGGGGCATATATGCCCATATCAAAATTCTCTTAGGAGAATCGCTTTCCTTTTTCTTAGCTCTTTCGCTCTTTCTGGATTCTTAGCAAATTTTTCTAAATCATCAAATTCCTTGAGTTCTGCATTTATTGCATAAAGTTCTTGTTGTCTTAAGTTGTCTTCAAAAATGGATCGAATTTGATTGGGTTCACCGGCTAATTCATCCATTAAATACCCAGCAAAAACATTTAGTGTTGCCCTTGGAATATCAGAAGACAGTATACTGCCCGGGCTTATTGATTCTCCATTCAAAAATTTTGTATATAGAACATCCCATAAATAAGAACTTTCCATATCAAAAAAGTTGATCTGATTGATCCTATCTTTGTATTCAAATAAATCGTTGCATAAAATTAATTTTGCAATTATGGTTCTTTCTACTTTTACCGCATCTGATGGTACTATAGCTCTGCTATTCTCTTTGACTTTAATTACAGAAATTTGTTTGTTATTTGAATAAAAATCATCTAGAACTGACTCACTTCTAATGCCTAATTTTTTTGCTCCAGCCTCTAAATACAATTCAGCATCAGAGTTCAGTTGCAAACCGGACGCAAACTGAAAAAGATTTTTCAAGGCTTCTTGTTTGCTCTCCGTAGAGGATGTTTTTGTAGCTGAGCCCAACAATTCAGAAATCATAAAATCAGAAAGTTTTGTTGTACTGCGTAAAATACCATCTATTTCTACTCGCGTTGCTTTCTGGGATAAATCATATGGATCCATACCCTTTTCCAATACTAGTACATCGGCAGCTAGATTCTCTTTTATGCACAAAAGTCCTGCTTTGTAGGCAGCTCTTCTACCTGCTTCGTCACCATCTAGCATGATGGTAATACTATCGACATAGTTTTTTAATTTTCTAACTTGGGTTTCGGTTAAAGCGGTTCCTAAGGGAGCGACTACATTGTCTATTTCTTTAGCAAATAAGCCAATTACGTCCATATAGCCCTCTACTAGAATTGCACTGTGTAGCCTGCGCATAGAGTTTGCTGCCTGGTTGAGGTTGTAGAATAATTTTCCTTTTTCGAAGATAATAGAGGTAGCACTATTTATATATTTGCCACCTTCTTGGCTATCTTTCAATTTTCGTCCTCCAAATCCTACTACTTTGCCGCTTCTATCTTTGATAGGAAACATGATTCTTTCGCGAAAAAAATCATAGTATTCGCCTTGCCGTTGGTTGCGGTATTTGATAATCCCCAACTTTCCCGCATTTTGTACATCCTTTGAGCTTTTAAAAACACTTTGTGAGAGATTCGAAAAACCAGGTAAAGAGAAGCCAATTTGAAAGGATTGGATCTGATTTTCTGTCATACCCCTTGTATATAGGTAATCTAAGGCTTCTTTGCCTTGTGACGAAGTTAAATTCTTGTGATAATAATCTGCTAACCGACGATTTAAACTATAGAGTTCCTGCTTGTCTTGCTCTAGTTGGGAGTTATTAGCATTATAAGTAACTAGAGGGATTCCGGAATACTCCGATAGTATTTCTTTCGCTTGGTTAAATGAAACTTTCTCATAGTCAGTAACAAAGCTGAAAATATCTCCAGAAGCACCACAACCGAAGCAATGGTAAAAACCTTTTTCGGGAGATACATGAAATGACGGGGTCTTCTCATTGTGGAAAGGACATAGGCCGGTAAAGCGATTGCCTTGGCGTTTGAGTTTCACATACTTGGAAATATAGGATTCTAAACTAACATCACGCTTGATTTGTTCAATAAAATCTCGGTTTGTTTGCAAGAGGAAACTTTACTTGTGAGTTGCCTGTTGTTGGGACAGGGTATTTTCTACCAGCTTAGAGACATGAGCACCATCAATGTTTTTGTCTTTGAAGTCTTTCATCACGCTTCCCATAATTTTTCCTATTTCAGCAACTCCTACCGGATTAATTGTTTTTATCACTTGGATTATTTTTTCTTTGATTTCAGCATCTGATGGTGGATCTGGTAAGTAAGAGGATAAAATGGAAATCCTTTTTTTCTCCTCATTTGCTAAGTCAGAACGACCTACCTGTTGGTATTCTTCTAACAGGTGGTTGGCTATTCTAAGCTGCTTCTTTATGATTTCAATAACCTTTGTATTGTCCAATGCTAAGCCAGCCCTCCTATATATTTTTGCTTGGATAGCAAAATACAAAGAGTGCAAGGCTGACAAAAGCAGCATATCCGACTCTGCTTTTGAACTATATAAATCTTGTTCGATATTTGTAAGTAGAGACATTACGAAGTATGTTCGAAATGTAAAAATCAGATCTTATCTTTTCTAGCAAAAATCCTTTTTTTCTTATCTCGTTTTCTTTTAGCAGCTTCTATCGCTTTTTTTCTAGTAACACTAGGTTTTTCATAATGTTCTCGTTTTTTAATTTCGCTCAATATACCAGCATTCGCGCAGTCACGTTTGAACCTTCTAAGAGCCCCTTCTATGGACTCCCCATCTTTAGGGATAATACCTACCATTGAGTCTCCTCAAATAAATAATTTTCCAAAATAAAGCTTGGATGGAACGTACACCATATTATGGTGTATTATTTTTGTCAAGACTCATGTACCTTATGCTGCGAAAAACTCAGCTTTTTTTATGTGTGCTAGTTCTATACGGGTAGTAAGACCCTCTCTTTCGTTTTTGATAACGGTATCACCTTCGATTCTTCTATTTTTATCCAACTCGATGATACTGCCATCTTTGAGGTAAAGAACGATATCGATACCTCGGTAATTTACATAGCGTGATAAAACCTTTCTGAAAATTCTTTTCTTCTCTTCCATTCGCAAAATCCTTTTTTTATATATTATGTCATTTTTAAATACGGTACGAATGGATTGAGGCTTTACATAATTTTTTGGCACATTAGAAAAAAGATTTTATTTATCTATGATACGTCTAACAGTTCATTCATTTTGATCAGGAGAAAGTGCAAAAACTGTATACACTTGCAAATACGTGGTTTAGAAAGGAAATTGGATAAGAGAATTTGGCTTTCTTTAGCAAAGAGATTTGTCGCTCATGTAAATTTGTTGACTCATATATTATGATTTTATACTATATTATGTCTCTTATTATAAACTCAATCCTCTGAGCGACTGTTGGTATTAGGACAAAGACTTGCCGTTTCTTTCACAATAAATTGATACGCTTTACTTTGGCATGCTTGTATTTCTTGCTTCATATATTTCTTTTAGTATATGCTTAGCTTGGTATACTTTCTCCAGTGATTCTAAAATTCCTATCGCATCGACAGAAATGCTACGACCTTGGTTGTCCGAATAAATATAATCCCAGGCGTGGCTATATTTATTACCATCAAATACAATTCCCATAAACTTTAAATCTTGGCTAAATACTGGGCTACCTGAGTTTCCACCTGTAATATCGTTCGTACTAATAAAGTTTAAAGGAGTTTCTAAAGATAGTGTCGTTTTTGCTTGTAAAATTGCCTTGGAGAGGTGAAAAGGAGGTTTATTTATAAAAGATGAGGAACGGTCGAAAAGACCATAAAAGGTCGTTTGGTAGGGTATGAGTGAAGTATTTTCTTCATATCCTAGTACCTTACCATAACTTAACCTAAGGCTAAATGTTGCATCTGGATATATTTTTTTACCGTACAGTTCAAAACGTAGTTTAGCTAATTTTTTTCCTTCTTTTTCTAAGACATTATCTATTGTTTTCTCTTTCCATCTTAAAAACTTTCGTTTGAATGGAGCTACGCTTTTAGCCCATAGCAAGAATGGATCTTTAGATTGTAAAATATAATCAGAGCCTTTAGCAAATAGATTTTTACGAAAAGTTGCATCCGCTAGTTTTGTTTTCTTAAAAATGAGCCTGGCGATAAGTTTAGCAGTTCTTTCACGCAAAGCTAGCTTTATGTAGGGGTGATCGGAACCCAACATTTTGATAGATAGAGACAAATTTTCTCGAAACAGAAATTCTTCCATCTCTTTGTCGATAGGAACATTGGAAGTCAGACGAAGTTTTAGAGATTTTAAGGCGGAGTCTTGGTAGGAACGTAGACGTTTGTTATTTGGCTTTTTTTGTTCGTATGCATGGAAAATAAACTGCAATGCATAAGTTGCTAATTTTGAATCAGAAGTGGTAGTATAGTAAAAATCTCTTATTCTTAGTTTTTTTTTGTCGATAGCAGTTGCGATGTTTTGCCAAGGAGAACCATATTTTTTTTGAACCTTTCGCGATACTCTTAAGAACTTTTTCAGATCTTCTTCTTCCGTCTTTTTTTTTAAGACTATACTTTCTTTTTGTAAATTTTGTAATTTGCCTTGTAATGATTTGCGAGCATTGTGAAAATAATAAATTTTAGAATCTAAGAGCTGTTTTTTTGGGGGGTACTGTTGGATAAAATCTTGGTAAATTTTGAGATGGTTTCGCAAATACTGTAGAGTCGTTGGAATGGTTGTGTCCCGCGTGAATTCAATTTCATAAAGTGTTTTTTGCCTGGATGTTTTACCGGGGTGTCCAGCAACAAACACTAATTGGTTTTCTCGTACTGACTTTTCGGTCCATGAAAAATAGTTTTTACTTTGGATAGGTTTTCCATTTTCATAAATTCTAAAAAAGGCAAAATCTAGACTAAAACGTGGGTAGTGAAAGTTATCATAATCGCCTCCAAAAGCGGCTGCCTGTAACTCAGGAGCCATAACGAGGCGAACGTCTGTGTACTGCTTGTAGCGATACAGCCAATATTCCCCACCATTGTACAAAGTAACAATGTCTGAGCGTAATCCTGTTTTTTCAAAAGATTCTTTTTTCAATTTTGCCATGATTGAATTTTTTTGTTTTACACGTTTACTAGGAGGGAGATTGTTTTTTATTGCTTGGTTTATTTTTCTAGTAATATTTTCAAAAGATATGAGGACATTGATTTCCATATTTGGACAAAAGATTTCTTCTTTTCTATTTTTAGCAACATATCCGTCTTTCATAAAATTTATTTTTAGGTGGGATAATTTTTGTAGTTGGCCAATTGCTACATGATGATTGGTAATAACGAGGCCATTAGGAGACACAAAGGAACCGGAGCCGCCATTGCTAAAACGTACTGCAGATAGTTGGATTTTTTGTAACCATTCAGGATGAACTTTGAAGCCATATTGTTTTTCAATTTTTGTATAAGGAAGGTTGTCAAAAGTCCACATTCCTTCCTCTGCAATAAGAGATACTATAGAGCAAAAAAAAATGATATATTTATAAAAATGTCTCATGAATCTATAATAAAATAAAAAGAAAAAAAGGCTACACTTTTTCCAAGAAGGTTTTGATAAATCTTAACAAATATAAGGTAGGCTGCTGAACAGAAAGTGTTTTTAATTCTATGGTTCGACGGCTACATAGAAACTTCCCTCTTCGATGTTAATTAAGTCAGAGCGGATTCCGTTAGAAAATTTGATTTTACCATGAAAATTACCCTTCAGAAAGCGAATCTCTTCATTCTGAAATATTGGTTTTAAGTTTAGGTAAAGAATTGTTCCTTCTAACTTTCGATTGTCTACGACTCCAATTCCTGTGGCTAACTTTTCTGATTTATCCAACTGCCTCCACTTATAACTATGCTTAGCTCTTCCTGGAAGGTAATCAACTGTTGGTTTTACCAAATAATTCCCTTGTGGGGAACGGTATATGAAGTATAACTTATCGTAATCTGTGGAGAGTTCCAGTGGTTTTTGTAATCTAGCGGTAAGTAGTTCTACAGATATGAATAGGTGTGTGCGAACTGATAAATCTTCAAAACCAATAATGAGCTTAGAATAACGAAACTTCCCTTTTTTGATAACCCCTATTGCTTTTTTGCGATAGGTATATTTTCTCTTGGCAATTTTAAAAGAAATTGTTCCCGTTTCGTTCTTCGTTTGGGGAATTAGAGGTAAAAAAGGTATGATTAGGAATAAGATAGCTTTCATACCAGATTAGACTTGGAAAAAGCAAACAAGTTTTTTAGGAAAAAACGTCAGGAATTTTTTCCCAATATTCAGATATAGGCAATAAAAGGTTTTCCACCGGACGAGCAATTGCTAGGTCTTCTCGTTTGAGAAGCTCATCAATCGTAAAGAAGCGATTGTTTGGATTTGCAAGCAATTTGTCAATTAGGTAGGATGAGGTTAAGCTAGTAATGAATAGCGATGGAAAATATTCTACAACCCGTCTGCGAGACTTACTAAAATTTTCAAAGCTTTGTAGTTTGAGTTTGTGAACGCGTAAATCAAAATCTTTGCCATATTGTAATTGTAACTTCTCTTGGATGGCATCTAAACAGTATTGCCGTGCATTTTCGTTATCATCCGCTGGGACTTGGTTTCCTATCCAGTTGTAATCATTCCATTTTGGTTTGTATTGTAACAGAAGTTTGTCCTCTAATTTGAAGAGAGCTTGGGCAATATGCTGTTGTTCCAGTGTGGCAATTGGTTGGTTCAATTCATGAGTATATTTTTTTTGGATTTGCTTAGAAGTACGAATAATTTTAAAAAAGCGATGCGTACCTGGCAAATTGGTGTTGCTGTATTCAAAGAGTCGATTCTCTACATCTTGTGGTAAAAGGCTTTTTTCATATTTTGTAGAATCTGGAAAAAGTGTGAACAACGTAAGGTATGACTCGTAATCTATTTCATTGCGAATGTAGTAGTGGTGATTCAAATGGTAGTGTAAGTATTGTTGTTGTAGGTTTGTTATACTTTCTCTGTCTTCTCTGTACTGTTTTATCCAAGAATGGAGGTACTTGGCAGTCAATTGTAGAGTATGTAAGTCATCTATTTTTTTTTCGGTAAGCAATTCTAAGGCTTCTAACGAATGTTCCACTTTTAAACTTGCTATTTGGTTTATAATAAAATAGATATTAGATACCAATTGGTAATCACTCGTAATTTCATACAATCTTAACACACAACGACTTAGATCTAATATTTTTTGGTGTTGGAATTCTTCGTAAGAATCTATATTTTTAATAAAAATAGGGAAAATAGGCTTTATGAAGTTTTTCAGAAACCTTTCTCCTTTGTTAGAATCTTTTGTTGCTAAAAAGGAAGTTAAATGTTGCATTTGTTCGCTGCTAAGAGAAGAAATATAATTAGCAGTTTTTTCCAAAGTTTGGGTTTCGACGAGGCGATACCAAGATTGAGATTCCTTACTGTAATCTACATTTTCCATACGATATTGGAATAATTTAGCCTCCTCTTGGAATTCTACATTTTCTTCTTGTTGTTTGACAAAAGAAGTGAGCTTTTTTTCGAAGCTATACAATAATTCTAAAATAGGAGAGGATAGTTTAGGCAAACTAGGAATTGTTTTAGAGATAATTCTCAGAGTTGAAACGAAGTTACTTTTCATATTATCTGATAAGGAATGTAGGAAGTTTTGAAAGTAATCTTTTTCTGGTATATCATATAGGTTGCGAAAAATATAAATAGCTAAAATTTCAATATGTGGGTGTTCAAATTTACTAAAGTTTTCAGTGATCCATTTTTGAATACTGTCTTCTAAACTATGTTCTCGTTCTAACCATTCCTGCACGTGTTTTTTTGCGAGCAGGAAGGAGGGAACCTCTTGGAAGCTAAAAGAAATCTTTGTATTGTGCTTTACAAAATATTTATTTGCCATTGAGGATTTGATAAGTGATATGAGTTTGCTATAAGATATGTCAGGCAGATTTTCTCGGGTAGAATCCAGTATGTCTGAGATTGCTACTTGGTTAGGGTTGGAAGCGTACATGCTTTCGCAGATATGTGAAATGACCCTTTCAATGTCCTCCAATAGTAGAGATGTTTCTTGGCCGATCTCTTGGTGCTTCTTATTGATGTACGATTGCATGATTTCAAATTCAAGAATATTATCTATCTTTCCAATATTCTTCCCTTCCATAACTTCACAGAATTGTTTTAAATAACCTAAGTTATTGGTTATATTGATAGCTTGTCCAAATAGCTCTCCATTGATTTTATAGTATTGGAAATATTCTTGTATAAAAAGATCTTGGTGTATACCACTTGGTTTTTCCATGCTTGCATATAATTTAAACCGAGTTTTATCAGCTTGTTGGTAGATTTTAAAGGATTCATGCTGAATCAGCTCATCAGTATCTAAATGATCATACCAAAACCAAGGTTCTCCTAAGGCAATTACTTTGATTTTCGTGTCTTTAATTTGTTTGAGAAGAGTTTTTAAGGCTTGCGTAGTTAAGTGAGAATCAGAGTTATCAGTGAAATTTTCTAATATGATACAGAAAGAATATTCGCTTTCCTTGAGATCTACTTCGTTAATTTTATTAACCCAGTCATTGCTGAGATTTAATTGGATTTGTATTTGGTGTATAAAGCCCAACTCATCTTTGATTGTAGAGCTACCTTGAACGAATAAAACTGGGTAATCTGCTTCTTCGGTGAAGAAGGAATGGATAAACCAAGATTTGCCGCTACCACCTTCATCGATTAAAAAAAATGCATTTCTATTGTTTTGTTGTAAAAATGCATCCATATCTTCTTTTAGTTTACTATAGTAATCGATGAATAGATCTGGATTGATTTGGATGGAACCATTTTCAATTTCATACAGCTTATTGGCTCTTAGACAACGTGCTTTTAACTTATCTATCGGAGTGGCTTCTAAGTGCAGGAATTGCTCTGGAGAAAGTTTTCCTAAAAAAGATCCTTCCTTATAACTTTCCATATTGTCAAAACGATACATAGCTCTTGCTGCCCAAATCAATGCAATGTAGCGGCTTAGTTCACTCTCTCTAGAGAATTTTTGGTAACCAATTCCAAATACTCCTAATGCTAGGTAATAATTTTGTAACCAGTGAAATTCACGAAACTCATTGTGCAAATGACTTGCCATTAGTTCAAATATAATATTACGTAATTCTAAAATAACATAATCACCTGTAAATAAGACGTTGGGATCTAAAGTGAATAAAATCTCCTCCCAATCGAGAATAAACTCGATTTCAGAGTTTCCCAGACTATTGCAATCTTCGGGAACTCCCAATACTTTGTGCAAGTAGTCCGTGAGTAAAGATATCACAATCTCAGTTTCTAAGCGAGCTAAATCGTAGAATAAACTACCTTTAATTCCTGTATCGTAGAAGTCTATCAGGATAGGATAAAATTTATTCGCTTCCGAACGGCAAAATAGAAGGTTTGATGGGTTAAAGTCTCCATGCAAAAATTCTGTCGCATATATTTTATTGCTACTCTGCATAAGTGCATCAATCGCAAAACCCATATCAAACTTGCTATTACTTTTGCTTTCTCGGAATATCGGGTATATTTGGTATTTTTGGTAATCTTTCCACAACCATTCTGTTTGCGCTTTTATACCTTGGAAAAAGGTTTTTCGTTTCGTATCACCACCGCCTTGGGAGACATATAGTTCCCAGTCTTTTCCTTCTCCAATTATGGACATTTGTTCTGGCGATAGCGTACATTTAACATCGCTACGATAGAGAAAATGTGTACCTTTTTGGGTAAACCATACTTTTGCTGTAAGCTGCGTTTGTCCTGTATTAAAATTATTGAAAACATCATAGCTAATAATATTTTTTTTAGGAACCCGAAAATACGACTTATCTGAATTGGCAGTATTGGATTTGATGATCTTACCCTGCAAGACCCAACGTGGTGGTAAAAAATGATCAAAAAAGTTCTGGAAAGGCTCCTTGCGTTTTATAAAGTCATTTCCTTCTGTCTTATACACTTTTTGAAAAAGCCAGTTTAGTATTTCTCGTAAAGCATCAAAGAGATGCGTTTTCGTTTGAGGATTATCGGAGATCTCATGAATTTTGTTTTCCACAAATTGCCGCAGAGAAGACATGTTTTTAGCGTTAGCAAAATCGTCTGCAGGTTGCAATTCTAAAAAACCATACTGGCCCATAATGAACTGTTCACATTTGGGCGATGCAAAGATTCCATGTAAGCGTTCGTTTTCTATGAAGTTTTTGTATTCTTTCTGGATACGTAGATAAAAATCATACTTCAATATGCGGCTAACCGTTTCGTTGCCTTTCTTTCCTTGGACTTGAAAGACCAAAGCTCCCGTTTTTCCTTCACTAAAGACATTTTTAATTTTTAACTTTAAATAGCGTTTGCTTCTCGCATAATACTGTAAGTCTTTTAATAGAGTTTCACGACTAATTGCACCTTTGATGAGATGAAAGTTTTTGATCTCAATAGAAGTTTGGCTGTTAAAGGAAGTTAAAACTTTATGTTCGATTTTCTTCGCTTCTAAGTCGGATAGTCCTAGTTTTATGCGTTTGCGGTTGAGAATTCTACGTTCTATTTCATCTAGATAGCCAGCACCGAGTTCATCCTCTAAAGACTGTATTATCTCTTGTTCATAGTCAATGAAAGCCTTTTCTTTTTCATATTCGAAAGAATCACGACTTTTAAGTTGTAAAAAAGGCAAAATGCTCAGAACTAGGCTACTAATAGGAATAGAAAGTGAATCTTGGAATCCTGGTTTGATACGTGCAAGAGCTACCCAACGATTGTTAGGAGAGTTTAGGTATTCTTGTGAGCCTCCTGTGATATATGCAAAAAAAACAAAGAAACGGTACATTTTTATCACTTTGGTCTGGATATTTTTTTTGGAGAATTCTATAGGTGGATTGATAAGAGGGGCTAACTCAAAATCAATACCCCCAATGATACCTAACTCTTCAAATAGCACTCTATGAGCAGCTCTAATTCCTTCGTTGCGATCTTTCTGTTCAATTCGGCCACTTATAAACGAAATATCATTCCAACGCGGATTATAGCGTAGGAGGAGCTTATCATCGTATTTTATAATGATAATCACCGAGTCTTGGTTTGCATTTGCTTCCATTACTTTTCTTTGACATGTCTAATGGGACTAGTAATTCTAGCGAACAAAAATTTAAGAAATCTAGCAAAAAAGCTGGTTTCCTCATTGAGAATTGCTTTTGTGAACCTTGAAAAACTTGGAGTAAATAAATTATTGTTGAAATAATTTATTTACTTATTTATTCTGCTAGTAATCGGAGAGGTATATGCAAATTTACCAAGAAATAGATCAGTACGGAATAATGAAGCGAAAATCGTCCTTGGTCTGGAGCAAGAGGCTCGTACAACCGTAGCAAAGCACCGACGCCATCAAGAGTTGGAGCGGAGGCATATAGGGACTTACTGGCAGCATCGGTGAA